>NZ_JBIQDM010000004.1:0-257677 GCF_045371165.1 Enterococcus pernyi | reverse complement strand
ATTGATGTGGAATCAAAAGAAGTGATACTCATTCTGACAACAATAGTTTTAGATGGCCATAAAATTCAGCAATATTTTACAAAAGAAGGACAGCTAGTTGCGCAAAAAGAGCTTACCCCAGTTACCGCTGAAGTAAGCCAATGAAAAATAATCTACACAAAGGAAGTGTAACATATGTCTGTAAAAATTAACAAGCTTGAAATTGAAAATGTTAAACGTGTCAAAGCAGTAAAAATTGAACCAAATGCCAGCGGGTTAACTATCGTTGGTGGAAATAATAATCAAGGAAAAACCAGCGTTATTGATGCTATTGCATGGGGACTTGGTGGCAATAAGTACAAACCAAGCCAAGCACATCGGGAAGGATCGGTCACACCACCACACCTTCATATTGTCATGAACAACGGTCTGATCGTTGAGCGCAAGGGAAAGAATTCTGATTTGAAGGTCATTGATCCTAATGGAGAGAAAGCTGGCCAAAACTTGTTGAATAGCTTTGTCGAAGAGTTGGCTATTGATTTACCTAAATTTATGGATTCATCCAATAAAGAAAAAGCTAATATTCTCCTACAGATTATTGGCGTGGGAGATCAATTGTATGAGCTTGAACGAAAAGAACAAGAAGTCTATAACAAACGCCATGCGATTGGTCAGATTGCTGATCAAAAGAAAAAGTTTGCAGCTGAACAACCTTACTTTCCGGAGGCACCAAAGGAACTAATCTCTGTTTCTGATTTAGTAACCAAGCAACAAGAGATCCTTGCAAGAAACGGAGAGAATCAACAAAAGCGTAATCAAGTCAATCAAATTTCTTTTCAGCTGGAACAATCGAAATCAAATATCCAAGCTATTAATTTGAGAATTGAAGAGCTTCAAGCGCAATTGCAGAAAGAACAAATTGAATTCAATCGACTAGCAGAAGACTTGACCATTGCACAAAAGACTGCTGAAAGTCTCCAAGATGAATCGACACAAGAACTGCAACAAAACATTGCAGAAGTGGACGAGATCAATCGACGAGTCCGAGCAAACTTAGACAAGGACAAAGCCGAAGAGGATGCGAACGACTACAAGAATCAATACGATGTACTGACAAACGATATCAACTCTATTCGCAAAGAAAAGGTCTCTTTACTAACGAATGCGCAACTGCCGCTTCAAGGGCTTTCTGTAGCTGAGGGAGAGCTAACTTACAACGGTCAAAAATGGGATAACATGTCCGGATCTGACCAGTTGAAAGTCTCAACGGCAATCGTCCGTAAGTTAAAACCGGATTGTGGTTTCATTCTATTGGATAAGTTGGAACAGATGGATATGGTCACGCTGAACGAGTTTGGTCAGTGGCTGGAACAAGAAGGTCTACAGGCAATTGCGACACGTGTTTCAACAGGTGACGAGTGCGAGATCATTATTGAAGATGGCTATGTGACTGAAAATAAAATAGCACCATCTGAGGGCGAACCTACACCTCAGCAATCCCCACAACCTAAGTGGAAGGAAGGAGAATTTTAATGAACATTACGAAAGGTGTCATTGCAAGGGCACAAAAGGTCGTGATTTATGGACCTGAAGGGATCGGCAAATCTACACTGGCTGCCCAGTTTCCTAACCCATTATTTATTGATACAGAAGGCAGTACAGACAATATGGACGTTGCGCGTTTAGATAAACCTAGAAGCTGGTCGATGCTATTACAGCAAATCGATTTCGTAAAACAAACGATGCCATGTGCGACTTTGATCATTGATACTGCAGACTGGGCAGAGCGTTTATGCATCGAGCACATTTGTTCACAGTACGGCAAAAAGGGAATCGAAGATTTTGGCTATGGAAATGGGTATACGTATCTTGCTGAAGAGTTTGGTCGTCTATTGAATAAGCTATCTGATCTCAAAGATATTGGCGTAAATGTTGTACTAACAGCGCATGCTCAAATCCGTAAATTTGAACAGCCGGATGAAATGGGGGCATACGATCGGTGGGAATTGAAGCTGGGAAACAAAAAGACCTTAGCTACAACGGCACCTTTAACAAAAGAGTGGGCGGATATGGTTTTATTCTGCAACTATAAAACGATGTCTGTTGCCTCGGATGACAAAGGAAAAAAATTCAAAGCCCAAGGCGGAAAGCGTGTCATGCATACGACCCATCATCCGGCTTGGGACGCAAAAAACCGTTTTGGTTTGCCGGATGAATTGGATATGGGGTTTGCAGGAATTGCACACATTTTCGCGTCTCAGCAAGCGCCACAGGTAAAGGAACAGCCAATTGCAAATACACCAGCAGCGGTTGAAACGCCTGTAAACAAATCAGAAACTGTTCAAGAAACGCAACCAGTAACAACGGCACCAAATTTTGATCGAGAACCAGACGATTATGCAGAAATCCCACAACAGCTTGTTGACTTAATGAAAGCAAACAACGTAATTCCGGCAGAAATTATGGCTGCGACAGAATCAAAAGGGTACTATCCGACAGGCACACCGATCCAAAACTATGATCCGGGATACATTGATGGCGTATTAGTTGCTGCATGGCCACAAGTATTTACTATGATTCAAGAAATTCGAAAAAACCAAAAATTTTAGGAGGAACGATCAATGACACAACAATTTCAACAAGAACGAGAATTAGGCTGGGATGACACGATTGTCCAAGACAGTGAGTTTGTTTTATTAGAACCGGGCGAATACTGGTTTACAGTAGAAAAGTTTGAACGAGCACGTCATACACCAAATCCAAATTCCAGAAGTCAAAATCCACTACCACCGTGCAATAAAGCAATTTTGACACTAAAAATTGAGACTCGAACAGGAGAAACCAAAACTGTAAAACATAACTTGTTTTTACACTCACGAACTGAAGGAATGGTTTCAGCATTTTTTGGGGCTATCGGACAAAAGAAACATGGAGAACAGTTGCAAATGAATTGGCAATCAGTCGTTGGATCAACTGGTGTGACCTCTATTAAAAAAGAGATGGGTAGCAATGGCAATGAATATAATTCTACCGGTTACATGATTTATTCCGAAGATGTGGATCCAACAAAGCAATTAAATGATCGACCAGGATCAGCACAATCAGCTTATCAACAACCACAATCAAGCTACCAAGCACAGCCATCAGCGAATACTAACCAGCAACCAGCACAAAATTTTAATCAACCACCGGTAACGAACCAACCGCAACAGGGTTACCAACCAGGGGCATTTTAGGAGGAATAAAATATGTTAAAAGAAATCAATCTTCAACTTTCACTATTAGCAGAAGGCGCCATCCAAGAAAAATTGGATGGTGAACTTCAAAAGATTTTTAGTAACATCCATGATCCAAATACTTCTGCAACAGCCAAACGAGTAACAACTATCAAACTGGAATTTAAACCAGATGAGAACCGTCAAGTAGTTACTGTATCAAGCGACTTCACTACTAAACTAGCTCCGGTAGAAGGGGTATCTACTACAGTATTAACTGGTCGAGATATCAATACAGGAAAAGTAGAAGCAAAAGAATTAAAATCATCCGTTCCAGGTCAAACTTACATTGACCCAGAAGATGGCCAAGTAAAAACAGATACAGGTGAGCCAGTGGATGTCATCGAAAAAGAAGAAGCAAAACAACAACAAATTATCGATTTACAAAAGAAAAGAGGATAAATAAATGACAATGACAAAAGAAGCAATTCAATATTTGATGGAACAAGGAATTAAACCAGACGATCGATTAGTAAATTTTGCTGAGGATCGTTGGTTAGTTTTTAACAATGAAGGCGATGCACGAGAAATTTTACCTAAAGTTTTTAATGCAAAAGAAACAATGGTGATCAATACACTATCAGGTTTTGTTAACTACGTGAAATCTAATCTTGATCGAGAAAGAAACAAGCTAATCATCCATGTAAAAAATGAAGCGCAAGTGTTCTTGAAAGGTTTGTTAGAAGAGGATGGAAGTCGAGAAACCTTAGCTGAAGCAAGAGCGATTATTCCTAGTTTTAACTTTGATTGTTTCATGGGAATGGAAGAATTCAATATTGCACTTCAATCGAAGTTTGTGCCAAATGAGCATCGAGAAATTTTGTTACAAGTAGTTGGAAACGTATCTGAAGAAAATGTAAAAAATGTTGGTGATGACGGTATTAGCCAAGCAGTAACAATCAATCAGGGAGTTGCTACTAAAGTAGATGTAAAAGTTCCTAATCCAGTTGAGTTAGCCCCGTACCGCACATTCTTAGAAGTAGATCAACCAGAAAGCCAATTTATTTTCCGCATGAAAGATGGTCCACGTGGAGCAATTTTTGAAGCAGATGGTGGTGCTTGGAGAAATCAAGCAATCGTGAATATCCGAGAATATTTATATGAGCAGTTGGAAGAAGAAATCAACATGAAGCGCATCACGATTTTAGCTTAGGAGAAGAATATTGATACTCAAACAAGCTCACTTTACACAAGAATTTAGTGAACATATTGATTGGATTATTGAAGAATTAAAAAAAGATAGCACTAAAAATTGCTATCTGGAATTAGATTGGTTTGATGAACCAACAATAATTGATATAAAAATGGCAGAAAAAATTATAAATGCTATCCACCGAGGCCTTTACTCACAAAATGACCAATGAAAGCTGAAATTATATTGGTAATAATAAAAGCGATTGGCACAAAGTATGGCTTTTCTTTGGATCTGTACCAATATGCCCGTAGAGATGCTCCATACAAATCTTTTTCTGAAGTATTAGTCTTAAGAGTTTTATCTATAGCCATATTCACCATTTGTGTAAACATACGGACTTTACTAGATGTAGACATACTTAATTCGTAGTATTTTCCGTCTTCAAAAGCTTGAGCCTCAGCAGCACCAGTAAGGTATTGTTTGGGTTCTAACTTATTTTTAATCATAAGATGGTCCATTTTTTTATCTTCGATGTAATCTGGTCCATAAAGTTCTTTGAATAGAGAAGCAATATTGATTTGTTGATTGTCCGAAAGTAAGAAAGGATGCCCACCCAATACCTGATAACGGTGTTCTAGTGCTTTAAAACCAAAAATCGAATCTCTCATATTCCAATGCAACCAAGTCTTATTATGATTATTTCTTAAAAAGTCGAAGTATTCATCTAACATCTTTTTTTCAATTTCGTTGTATTGATTAACAATTTCGTCAAAAGGTATTCCCATTTCTTCAGCAGATTTATAAATTGCGAATAACTCTGTTTGACCAAATTCGAGATTTTCGACTGCAATTGATGTTATCCTTGGACTTTTTCCACCAAGTGCAAAAAAACTCTCGCTTGAATAATGAATAACCAAATATTTAGACTTTTCTTTGTCTATTTCTTTTAAAGTATCTAAACCTTTCAATCTATCAGTAATACGACTCATTATAATCCTCCATTTTTTATCTCATTATATATCTAAAGAAAGGGATGTGCTATGAAATTAAGACCTTACCAAAAAGAAGCTCGCAGTTCAATCCAGAAGGAATGGAAAGAAGGAAAGAAAAGAACCTTGTTAGTATTGCCTACTGGATGCGGAAAAACAATTGTATTCAGTAAGGTTATCGAAGATCGGGTGAGAATGGGCGAGCGTGTGCTCGTCCTTGCCCATAGGGGAGAATTACTGGATCAAGCTTCTGACAAATTAGAGAAGTCGACTGGGCTAAAAACAGCTGTTGAAAAAGCAGAAAAAACCAGCCTTGGAAGTTTCTTCCGGGTCGTGGTGGGATCCATTCAAAGTATGCAACGGGAGAAGCGACTAAGTCAGTTTCCACCTAATTACTTTGATACGATCATCATCGATGAAGCCCATCATTGTATTAGCGATGGCTATCAAAGAGTACTGAGCCATTTCGAGGATTCAAATGTATTAGGGGTTACAGCTACGCCGGATCGTGGCGATATGCGAAATCTCGGTGCATATTTCGAGTCCTTAGCTTATGAATACACATTACCAGCAGCAATCAAAGAAGGCTTTTTGTCACCAATCAAAGCACTAACTATTCCTCTTAAGTTAGATCTTACTGCAGTGAAACAACAAACCGGGGATTTTTCTTCAAGAGATTTAGGAACGGCATTGGATCCCTATCTTTATCAAATCGCTGATGAGATGGTCAAGCACTGTTCAAACAGAAAAACAGTGGTATTTCTACCATTAGTCAAAACAAGCAAAAAATTCCGAGATATCTTAAATGAGCGTGGGTTCCGTGCAGGAGAAGTTAACGGTGATTCAAAAGATCGTGTGGAAGTTTTGGAAGACTTTGAGAATGACAAATACAATGTCCTTTGTAATTCGATGTTGTTAACAGAAGGGTGGGATTGCCCATCGGTTGATTGTATTGTGGTTTTACGTCCGACAAAGGTTCGATCACTCTACAGCCAAATGGTGGGCCGAGGAACTCGCCTACACGAAGGCAAAGAAGAACTGTTGTTGCTAGACTTTCTTTGGCACACGGAACGGCATGAGCTTTGTCATCCAGCGCATTTGATCGCTTCAAGTGATGAAGTTGCTCAGAAGATGACTGAAAATATTGAAGATGCTGGCGAGCAAGGATTGGCTTTGGATCTGGAAGAAGCAGAAGTGCAAGCTGAAAAAGATGTCATTGCCGAACGAGAAGAGGCTCTGGCTAAACAGCTATCAGAAATGAGGCGGCGCAAACAGAAGCTTGTAGATCCACTACAGTTTGAGATGTCAATCCAAGCTGAGGATCTTACTAGCTATGTGCCATCCTTTGGGTGGGAAATGGGACCACCTTCCGATCAACAAATTAATGCGTTGGAAAAATTAGGTATTCTTCCGGAAGCAATCGAGAATGCCGGAAAAGCCAGTCTAATGCTCGATCGTTTACAAAAACGAAAAGAAGCAGGTTTGGCAACACCGAAACAAATCAGACAATTGGAACAACGTGGCTTTATGAATGTGGGTACGTGGTCTTTTGATGCCGCAAAAAGCATGATTGGTCGAATTGCTTCAAATGGTTGGCGTACGCCTAATACTGTCGATCCTAAAACATATACGCCTGAATTAGTCCAGTAAAGACAGACACAGGAGGGATAACTAGTGGAAAAAGCTTTTGGTTATAGTCAAATGAAATTCAACTACATTACTGATTATGTTAACAGTATTGCAGAAAGCGCAGTACAGATGGAAATGGCATGGCAAAACAGGAAAAATTTTAAAGAGGATATTGACATTGAGCAGTGGTTAATAAGACAGGCAGAGAGTATTGATCAAGCGATGAAGGAATTATCTGTTTATCTTGAGCCAGTAAGTTCCTTTTATGAGAGTGAACAGGAGGAAGTGTGATGGCTAGAAAATCAAAGAACAGATATAGATTAACCGTTGGAGGTCTAAAAGTTGAGCTTTCACTATGGACTGGTTTCACGGATACGGCAAGTGATCTAGAAATTGCAAAAGCTATCTTACATCACATGAGGTTTTATTCTGTTTATGAATCAGTTTCTAATGGTGCTGATTTTGATTTAAAAATGATTAGAGCTTCAAAATCTAAAACATTTATTCAGTCGTAAAAAATAATTTAAGGAGCAGCATATGGAAAGCAAACTAGATTTAACTGAGTTATTAGAATACGTTGACCCGACAATGCTGAGTTATCAAGAATGGGTCAACGTGGGAATGGCTCTCAAGCATGAAGGATATACAGCTCTTGATTGGGATCAATGGAGTCAAAAAGATTCTGAACGCTATCATTCCGGAGAATGTTTCAAGAAATGGGATAGTTTTGAGGGAACCAACCAACCAGTCACTGGTGCAACAATCACACAGTTGGCCAAAGATTACGGCTGGACGTCACGTTTTAGAAATGAAGATGGTGGCCATGAGTTGGACTGGAACGGTACGCTTCAAAAAGATGATTTGGTCATTATTGATCGAAACTGGATTGAGGGCAAGGAAATCAATGAGCCAGCGAAGTGGGAACCTGCAAAACAGATCATTCGATATTTAGAAACGTTATTTGAGCCATCAGAAACGGTCGCATACAATATGCAGTCTTGGCAGGATGAGGATGAAAAGTGGAAACCTTCAAACAAGGGGGCTTTCGACCGAACAGCAGGACAATTGATTGAATCATTGACCCATTGCGGCGATGATATCGGCTCAGTCCTTGGGGATTATAATCCGGAAGCTGGTGCGTGGATCCGTTTCAATCCCATGGATGGTAAAGGTGTAAAGAATGACAATGTCACAGAATTCCGCTATGCGTTAGTAGAATCTGACAATATGAGCCTTGAAAAACAAAATGCGATCATGCGAGAACTTGAACTGCCTATTGCAGCATTGTTATATAGTGGCAGTAAATCGATTCATGCCATCGTGCGAGTGGATGCTGATAATTATCCGGAATATCGGAAGAGGGTTGATTACCTTTACGATGTCTGCAAGAAAAACGGACTGACAAATGATAATCAAAACAGGAATCCTTCCAGACTAAGCCGGATGCCAGGTGTCACACGAGGAGAAAAAAAGCAGTTTATAATCGATACCAATATAGGGAAATCTTCATGGGATGAATGGAAAGAATGGATTGAAAGTGTCAATGACGATCTTCCGGATCCGGAAAGCTTATCAGATTTGTTCGACAAAGCAATTGAGCTGGCACCAGAACTAATTAAAGGAATGTTACGCCAAGGACATAAGATGTTGATATCTGGTCCTTCTAAAGCAGGGAAGTCATTTTCGCTTATACAGCTAGCAATTGCAATCGCAGAAGGTCGTAAATGGTTTGGATTTGACTGCGCGCAGGGGAAGGTGCTTTATGTCAATCTTGAATTAGATGATCGATCAGCAAAAGTACGCTTCGTTGATATCTATGAGAAACTTGGCCATGGTCATGCGAATGTTGGTAATATCGATATTTGGAACCTAAGAGGTAAGACTAGCCCAATGGATAAGCTGGCGCCAAAGCTGATCCGACGTGCACAAAAATCCAATTATATGGCCGTGATCATTGACCCGATTTATAAGGTACTGACTGGAGATGAAAACAGTGCACATGAGATGGCTAAGTTTACGAACCAATTTGACAAGATCGCGACAGAGCTGAATTGCGCTGTTATATACTGTCACCATCATTCGAAAGGGTCTCAAGGCGGGAAAAACTCAATTGACCGATCGAGTGGATCCGGAGTATTTGCACGAGATCCCGATGCCATTCTGGATTTGATTGAGTTGCCTGTCACGGAAGACAGATACATGGCCATGGAGAATGAAGCAATCTGCAATGTCTATTTACGAGCGATTCAACAGTATAACCCAACTTATGGTGAAATCAGTCAAGATGATCAATTCAGCGTGAAGCAAATGGGTCAGCACTTAATGAGTGCAATTCGATCACAGGGGATTTTGAAACAGGTAGAACTTGAAAGGCAGCAGGCTGTCCGTTTAGCAAGGCAAGCAACTGCATGGCGCATCGATGGGACGTTGCGAGAGTTTCCAAAGTTTGATCCAATCAATGCATGGTTCAAATATCCGCTTCATGTACTGGATCCGTCTCTTGCAGATATCAAGCTAGACGAGGATCCGAAAGATAAGTGGAAAAAAGGTACCAAGCAATCTAATCAATCACGTAGTGAAAAATCTAAGCAAGAATTAGAGACAGCATTCAATGCTTTGTCTATGGATGGTGAGGCTGTGAGTGTTGAAGACGTAGCTGAGTACCTAGATATCGATAAAAAATCAGTTTACAGGAAAGTAAAAAAACACGAAGGACTAAAAACCGAGGGAGGATATATCGAAAAAGTTGCAACCGAGAACAGTAACAATCCATAGTGTGTTACTAGCTTGTTACAAAACACCTAGTCCGGTAACAACCTATAAACAAGTTACTAGCTTGTTACAGTTGAGAAACGTTGTTAGACCGGTGTCTGCTAACCTCGTAACTATCTCCCCTTGGGGAGTAGATAGTTACGGAGGGTTACAGCCAAGACAAAATGGATAGTGAAAAATAAAATGTGAGTTTGATTAGAAAAATAAAATAACGTGAAATGAGGATAAATCATGTTACTAAGTAAAAGTATGGAGCTGATGGAAAAATATGGCAATTGCCCTGAATGTGGCAATCGTTTTATTGGAAACGGGCAAGGTGGATTAGTTGTTGAAGAATACACATTTGAGCGTTGGTGTAAATGTGGTTGGAAAGTAATTGTGGATGTGCGAATGGATGAAGAGGATGATTGAGTTCTTCATGCCGATGATTCCGCCAGAAACAACTCACCAGCAAAAGAAAGTTTCAGTAGTAAATGGGAAGCCACATTTTTATGAACCCAAAGAACTGCAGGCTGCACGAGAAAAGTTAACCGCACATCTGGCCAAACATGTTCCGGAAGAAAAAATGATCGGTCCGGTTCGGCTCATGGTGAAGTGGTTGTTTCCTATAATAAACGGCCATCAAAATGGAGAGTATAAATATACGAAGCCCGACTTGGATAATAGCCAGAAATTACTGCAGGATTGCATGACAGATTTAGGATTCTGGAAAGATGATTGCTACGTGGCCAGTTTAGTAGCTGAGAAATTTTGGGCGGATCAACCGGGCATCTATATCAGAATTGAGGGGATATGATTGGATTGGAATGCAGTATTTTCGGATTTACATGAATGGATGAAAGAATCAAACCAAATGACTCAACAGTACCCGATTACATCTGATCAGTACTGGGAATGGCTAGTGAGGTCTATTGGAGATTTAGGAAATAAGTACAATAACCATCCATTAGTATTAGGGTTCTTGAACGCAATCATCACATTTCAAGATGAGAATGTTCAGAAATTAAAAATGTAAGAGGGTGATTCGCATATATGAATGGGTGACTACATTAATGGCCATCGATCAGGAACTGTATGAATTGCAGCTTGCCCTCGATTTGAATGAAGTAGAATTGCATCGCTGGCAAAATTATTCTAATAACGATGGTGATTTAGCTAAACATCATACCTTTTTAACAGCTTTACAAAAGCAAGCAAGGCTCAAGGAAGTGATTGAATCATTGGCAAAAAGAGAAGAAGAACTGAAAAAGCAAAGGCAAGATATTATTGATACGATTGAAAAGTTTCAGGGGCTAGATCAGCGTATACTTAAAATGAAATATGTGGAAGGTATGACACTAGAATCAGTTGCTGAAGAGACTGGGTATACCTATCAATATATAAGAAGTAGACACGCAGACATCATGAAGATGATACGATTTAGCAAAAATGTATAATACGTTGTCAACACAGATTCAACAGACGTATTGATTTTTACGTGTTATTCTAATATTGTCGAAAAATATGAAAGACAGCACAACTTTTTGAAGCGAGGTGGATCATCTCATTTCGAAATTCGCTAGTGCTGTCTTTTTGTTATCCACTTTCGATCCTTTATTTGGTATGATGTTTGTATTGAACGATAAGGAGAGTTTTAAATGAAAGAGCGTGTTTGGTTAGCATGGGTATTTCTGCCGTTAATTATGGTTGCAATTCTATTTTTTCTTTGCAGAAGCGATGGAATTATCATCAATGGTGTTATAGGAGTCCTGGTAGGAGCTTCATTCGTAGGATTAGACTATAATGCTAGAAAAATGGGTAGAGAAGAAAACAAGAATTATAAGTATCGCATAATGCTATTCTTATTGATTTTAGGCGGATTTTTAATGGTAGTTAGTAATTATTTAGGTAATGATGCAGTTATTATGTTATTTACGACTTTCTTTTTGGTTAAAGAAATATATGAATATTGGATCGGAAAAGAATAGATAAGAAAACAAACACCTAACTAACCTTAGGTGTTTTTATTATGCCCCGAAGGAGTGATGAATATCAGGATGCTATTAAGAATTAAAGGCGCGGTATTTATGCGGCATAATTTTCCGAAACGAAACTCAACCAATAAAGAATGTGAGGTGGTGTGTAATGGATGGCAAGACAACGTGATCCCAAACGTGATCAGGCGTTTGAATTATTTGAAAAGTCTAAAGGAACAATTGCTAATCGGGAAATTGCGAAACAATTAGATGTTCACGAAAAGACAATATCAGCTTGGAAGTCTCGTGATAAATGGAATGCAGTACTACAAAGCGGTAAATGTAGTACTGCAAAAGATGATTGTAGTACTACAAATAAAGGTGGGGCACCTCCGAGCAACAAAAATGCAGTTGGCAACAAGGGTAATAGCCGAGCATCCCCTCCAAAAGGAAACAAAAATGCCTTCAAGCATGGATTGTTTGCCAAAATCATACCTAAGGAATCCCTGCAGATTGCACAAGAACTTGCAGACAGTGATCCGGCAGATATCCTTTGGAACAACATCATGATCCAATACGCTGCTATCATAAGAGCGCAAGAGATCATGTTTGTGTCAGATCGTGACGACCTATCAAAAGAAGAGTCTGGATGGACGTCTGGTGACGGTGGCAGCAGTTCTACAATGCAGGTCCAATATGCATGGGACAAGCAAGCGAATTTCTTGAAGTCTCAATCAAGGGCAATGATGACTTTGTCAAATTTGATCAAGCAATTCGTCACGCTAGCTGACGAGCAAGACGAGCGCCGCAAGAAATTGGAACTTATGGATGCGCAGATCGCTAAGCTTGAAGCGAGCATGCCAGAAAGTGGCGAAGATGACGGCGAACCAATCATCATAGAAGATCCATGGAGGAAACAATCTTGAGAAAAAAATTTAGAGTACTTAAAGAAATCAATCCTCATTTTATGGAGGTTTGGAAAGCTGAAAAGCCGTATAACATTCTGAAAGGCGGTCGGAACTCTTTCAAGTCTTCCGTGGTGGCATTACTACTCGTTTCATTGTTGATCCCCTATATAATCAGAAAAAAGAAAGCAAATATCGTTGTCCTGAGAAAAGTAGGGAATACGATTCGGGATTCTGTGTTTGAAAAAATGCAATGGGCTTTAGGAATGTTTTTTATTTTAAAACGATTTGATACCACAGTCAGTCCGTTTAAGATCATCCATCGCAAGACTGGCAGCACGATTTACTTTTACGGCCAAGATGACTTCCAAAAGCTCAAGTCTAATGACATTGGCGACATTATCGCTGTTTGGTACGAGGAAGCAGCTGAGTTTAAAAGTGCAGAAGAGTTTGATCAATCAAATATCACGTTTATGCGACAAAAGCATGAGGATGCGGATTTCGTCCGGTTTTACTGGTCTTACAATCCGCCACGCAATCCCTACGAGTGGATAAATGACTGGGCACTAGAAAAAGAAACAGATCCCGATTACTTGGTCCACCATTCTAGCTATCTAAATGATGAACTTGGTCATGTAGAAGATCAAATGCTTAAGGTGATCAATCGAACGAAGGAAAATGACTACGACTATTATCGCTACCTTTACCTTGGGGAGCCTGTGGGGCTTGGCGATAACGTTTATAATATTCATAATTTGAATCCATTAGAGGAAGTACCGAGCGACGATTATATCGTGGCTCTTTTTTATGCCCTTGATGGTGGGCACATCAATTCTGCAACGACTTGCTTGTGTTTAGGACTGACCCAGAAAGGGAACGTCATTCTATTAGACACCTATTACTATTCACCTGCAGGCAAGGTCGATAAATTGGCGCCCACACAGCTATCTCGTATCTTGTACAAGTTTATTGATCGCACGTCTAAGATGCCAGTGTGCAACAATGCACCGATTGTAAACCTAACGATCGATGGCGCTGAGGGTGCTTTGAGAAATCAGTACTACTATGACCATGAAATCAGGTGGAACCCAGTGGCTAAATTAAAAAAAGAAGCCATGATCGACTATGCAACGAACCTGTTTTCCCAAGGGCGTTTCTTTTATGTCGACAACGAGAACAACAAGGTTTTTGTTGAAGAGCATAAGAAATACCGCTGGGATGAGAAAAAGGTTGCTAAAGGCATTCCAGAAGTTGTTAAGGAAGATGACCACACCTGCGATGCATTCCAGTATTTCTGTATTGATAATGCCAAAGAATTAGGATTGACGGTCTAGGAGGTGATCATTTGAGGATCGTAGACAACATTAAAAAATGGATTGGAAAGGGGGCCGCTCTTATCAATAAGCAAGAGTTTCAATCTGTATTTGATCATCCCAAGATTGATGCAGATCCAAAAGAGTTTGAGCGTATCGCTGAGAGTTTTCGCTACTATCGCGGCGAGTACGGCATTATCAACTACACCAATAGCAAACAGAACCAGAGGACACGACGGTTCTCTACGGTCAACATGGCCAAGAAGGTGGCTGCAGAATATGCAAAAGTTTTGTTCAATGAACAAGCAGAAATCATAGTCGGTGAAGTGAAGGACGAGAACGGCAAAGAAGTTGCGAATCCTCTGAATGACTGGATTCAACATGTTCTTGAGCATAACGACTTCAAGAAGAACCTAAGCCGTTATTTGGAGCCTGCGATGGCACTAGGTGGGCTAGCTGTCCGACCATATTTCAACAAGGACTCACAGGAGATTGAGTTTTCTTGGGCACTTGCTGATGCATTCTATCCGTTGCGTAGTAATACCAACAAGATCAGTGAATGCGCAATCCCATTCCGGACCACTGAAACAGTCGGAGATACGACTTACTATTACACCAAGCTAGAATTTCATGAGTGGGTATGGGACGAGAAAATGCAAAAACATAAATACGTTGTGACAAATGAGTTATACGAAAGCGAGTCACCGGACATTTTAGGGAAACAAGTTGCTTTGAAAAAGCAGTACCCGAAACTGGCTGAGAAAGCAATCTTCTACAACATGTCACGACCACAATTTGCCTATTTAAAACCTGCAGGCTTCAACAACATCCATCCATATAGTCCATTAGGGCTAGGTGTTTATGACAACTCGAAAAACACGTTAGACCGCCTGAATTTAACATTTGACGAGTTCAATATGGAGATCAAGCGCGGCAGACGTCGGATTGCAGTCAGTGAGATGTTGATGAAAGGCAAGGTTGATCATCGGACGAACGAAATCACCGATTTTTTTGATGATGATGAAGATGTCTTTGTGAGAGTGCCCGGTAGCAAAATGGATGACATGACGATCAAGGATCTGACATCTGACATTCGAACAACTGAATACGTTGCAGCGATCAATCATCATTTGCGTACGTTAGAGATGGAGACCGGTCTATCCACTGGCACCTTTACTTTTAATGGTGAAGGAATCCGTAGCACGAAAACGGCCACTGAGGTGGTCAGCGAGAACTCACAGACGTATCAATCACGTAACATGCATGAAAAAGAATTGCGAAAGTTCATTCAAGAGTTGATCATCTCGATTTGCGAGCTTGGAACCAACGTAAAAAATGCAACTGGCCAAAAGGTCTATAGTGGCGAAATACCTGCAGCTGAAATCATCGGTGTTGACTTAGACGATGGTGTTTTCCTTAATAAGGATGCCGAAGTAAATCAATTTCTGCGGTTGAGAAACGCGGGCATCATACCGGGGTGGTACGTGTTGGCCAAAACCAAAGACATGCCGGAAGATGTGGCAAAACGTCTTTACGCTGAAGCGTTGAAGGACGATTTCAATATGATGACCAGGGGCGACTTGCCAACAACAGGAATCGATGATTACGAGGAGTGATTGAATGACAATTACACCGAAGCAATTAGAGATTGAAGCCTCATATGTCCAAGATGCCTACATGGCGATGGAAGATGAGATCATGAAGATGCTTGTCCGTCAGTTGAACAAGCCGACAAGAACGCCGCTCACAGAAGACAACGCATTCCGATGGAAGATTGAAAAGATGCAACAATTAAACTTGTTGAATCAAAAATCGTTGCAGCAGCTGGTCAATGAAACAAGTCAGTATTCCTATGATCAGCTTCGTAAAATCATTGTGGATATGGGGTTTGAAGTCGTTTCGGACATCGACAAGGATTTGACAAAGCAAACAGGAAAAGAACCACCACCACGAACGGAGATCGACAACGTGATGGAGTCGTATTTCAATCAACAATGGCGGGATCTCGACAACCATGTCAATCAAACGCTGATCGACACCAATTATCCTAACAATCCACTGGCCAAGATGTATCAGCAAGTTTTAAATGATACGGTTGCCAAAATCATTGGCGGCGCTAAAACGCCACAGCAAGCGCTCAGAGAGTCGATCTATGCGATGGTGGAAAAAGGGGTGATGACGACCTTTATCGACAAGGCAGGGCGCGAGTGGAGCCTTGAGCGTTACGTCCGGATGGTTTTGAAAGCCACAACGCATCGAGTCTATCAGGATCTGCGACTTAAGCGAGGGCTAGAGCATGGCATTGTTACTGCGCTAATGAGTAGTCATACGGCTGCACGTCCAGCTTGTGCGCATATCCAAGGTGGATGGGTCTTACTAGTGCGTACAGAGGATGCGCCAAAAGAGCTGAGGCATATCTCGTCAATCTATGATCATGGCTATGGTGAGCCTGATGGCACACAAGGGATAAACTGCAGACATCGGCTGTACATTCAAATCTATGATCCGAATCTCGACGTCCATATGAAACAATATGATCCAAAACAAGCGATTGACAATGCGGACCTAGTTGCCAAGCAACGCCGAATGGAAGTCGCTATTCGGCGTGCGAAGAGGCAACTGAATGCTGCCATGACAATCGAAAACAAGGAAGATGTTCAACACTTTAAAAAGCTGATCCGACGACGTCAAGCGTCACTACGAGCATTTATCAATGAGCACGATCAATTGTTGCGTCGAGATTATTCGAGAGAACAAGTTTATTCGTAATACCCAGACCTGCACGGATGTCTCAAAAAGACGGACTCAAAGTGGTAGTTGCCACTCAAAAAATTCTTAGGAGGAACCAGCAATGAAGAAAGACGATTTGATCAATTTAGGTATTGATGAAGAAACAGCCAAAAGTGTAATGGCGCTTCACGGAAAGACTGTAACACAACTTAATGCACAAGTAGCTACCGCTGAAAGCGAGCGTGACAGTGCAAAGCAGGAGCTGAAAGACAATCAATCGGAATTGGACACGTTGAAAGAGGCTGCAAAAGGCAACAAGGAACTGGAACAGCAATTTGCTGATTTACAAGCAAAATTTGACGAGTCAAAAGCGAATTCTGAAAAGCAACTTGCGGACCAACAAAAAGATTTCGCTATTCAATTAGCCTTAAAAGAAGCAGGAGCACAAGACGAGGCTATCGTTCTTGGTTTATTAGACCGTGACACGATCAAAGTTGCCGATGGCAAGCTACAAGGCTTTGAAGAACAAGTCAAAACGCTGAAAGAACAAAAAGCGTTCTTGTTTCAAGACGATTCCGGAAACAACGATCCCGACTTTGTTTCATCGGGTAATCCGATGGGTGGGAAAGTTAAAACAGGTGCTGAACCGCCACAAGGGAAACTAAACGAATACCGAATCACAAAATAAAGGAGAATCCACATGAAGAAAAAATTATTGATTCCAATGAATCTGCAGTATTTTGGAACACCATCATTTGATCCAGACACTGTTACCATGCAGAGCGCACGTACAGGGGATATTCCTCGTAATATTTCTGATCAAATCTTGACAGAAGTCAAACAAGGCAGCTCAATCATGCGTCTAGCAAAAGAAGTTCGAATGACTAAGCCAATCGAAGAATTCACCTACATGACCGGAGTCGGTGCTTACTGGGTAGCTGAGGCTGAGCGCATTCAAACCAGCAAACCTCGTTTCGTGAAGGCAGAAATGCGCGCGTACAAATTAGGGGTTATTATCCCTACCACTCAGGAAAACTTAGATTATTCTGTGACGAATTTCTTTGAATTAATGCGCCCTGAAGTTGCAGAAGCCTTCTCTAAAAAGTTTGATCAGTCTACTTTCACCGGAGTTGAGTCACCATTCAAACAAAACATTTTGAAGGCCGCAAAAGATTCCGGGAATGTCGTTCAAGAATCAGCAAACAAATATGACGATATCAATGAAGCAATCGCCTTTATCGAAGAAGTGGACATGGAACCTAATGGAATTGCGACTTCTCGATCTCAACGTGTGAAATATCGTTCGACCAAAGACAACAACGGCATGCCAATTTTCAACACTGCCAATTCTAATGGCGTAGATGATATTTTGGGCTTGCCATTAGCTTACACGCCTAAGAATACGCTAGGACCGAATGTGGCTGAATTAGTCGCTGATTGGGACTACGCTTATTATGGTGTGTTGAAAGGCTTAGAGTATAAGATTCTTGATCAAGCGACCTTGACTACAGTTGAAGCATCTGATGGTGCAGCAATCAACTTAGCTGAACGTGACATGATTGCGTTGCGAGCAACGATGACTGTTGGATTTATGGTGGTGAAAGACGAAGCCTTCTCTGTTGTCGAAAAAGCAGAAAATGATAAGACTAAGTCCAATGAAGAAAACGGCACTCGATCAGCGACTGGCGAGATTCCACTTGAGCAATTGAAAAAAGAAGAATTGCAACAGTTACTGCATGCTAGCGGAATCGAGTTTCCAAGTGATGCGAAAAAAGATGATCTGATCAACTTGTTAAAAGAGAGTGAATAACCACTCTCTTTTTTCATGGAGGTGAAACCATGGAACGAATACGACGTAAGGCGTTGAACGAAATCTTTGACGATCAGGAAAGCATCGAGCCATGTGGCTACTTGTCTCTTAAAGAGTATAAACGCTTGGTGGATAAAGAAACAGAACTGACTGAAAAAGATTTCCGAAAGCTTCTGAGAAAAGCTAGTGCATTATTGGACATCCAAACGAGACGTTTTTATCAGAGGAATGATCTCGAGTCAGATATTCCGATGCGGCGCGATGCATTCAAGTTGGCTGTTGCTTATCAAATTGAGTACATGCATGAGGCTGAGGCCACTACAACGTTCGGCATGCAAGAGCCTGACAGCTGGTCCATTGGTCGGATGAGTGTTTCTAAAAGCAAAGGTGGTTCGTCATCGACAAACGAAGTATCCCTGCTTTCTGGGGACGCTATGCTGCAGTTATCTGGCACAGGCCTGTTATATCGTGGGGTGAGTCGATGAGAATGCCACCAAAACGTTTTTTCCCTCATGCAATGATCTATCGGAAGAAAATTGGTGTAACCCCAAGAGGTGAGCCTATTCTTGAGGATGAGCTTGTCATTGAGCATGTCCGCTTTGATGACACAGTCAAGTTTGAGCCGAGGGATGTCGATGGGAAAGTACAAACGCCCAATGCATTGATTTCTATGGTGAAGAAATACACTGGACCATTACTAGAATTTTCAGTTGCAGACCAAATTGAGATCTTTGGCAAACATTACACTATCGCAAAAGTTGTACCGCTGAATGCTGATTCACCTGATCCTTTCGGCTATGAAATTGAGGTGGTCTGATGAGTGGGATCAAGATTGACATTGATCTAGGTGGTGTCCGATCAAAGCTTAGTGAAGATAACTTGGGGCTTGGTCAGTTGAACATGGCCAACCGGATGCTACAAACCATGAACGAAAATGTGGTGCCATGGGACACGATGCATTTGCGTGACACTGGCCAAGTATCTGGTCGGGGAAGTCAGCTGATATTTGATGCGCCATATGCAGGTCCGCAGTATTATGGCGGCCGAAAGCATCCAGTAACTGGTGTATGGATCCCATTTGTCAATAAGCAGCCCGGAACCGGTCCATTTTGGGATGAAGCAGCGAAACCCTTATTCATGAGTGATTGGTTACAGGCATTTAAGATTGGAGCGAAACTATAATGGATTTTATAGATCGGCTACAGGAAGTAGCCAGTAAAATCGATGTGCCGGTGATTATCCAAGCCATCGATCAGGAGGAGTCAATTCGGTTGGCACCACTACCGGGAGGCCGAACAGTCAAATCGTACATGAATGGGGACAAGGTCAAGGAATTGCCGTTTGAATTTCGGTTCAAGACCCAAAACTTTTCTGGCGACCGTGTCATCTATCAGCTTTCTGAGATTTTAGAAAATGTGAAATCTATCCCATCTGAAGATGGTTCTTATCAATTCATGGCTTTGACAATTTCCAATGAACCCTTTTTGCTTGGTCAAGACGATAAAAAGTTCTTCTATTATCGATTAGTCGTCCAAGCAAAACTCTATTTTAAAAATAAACCACAGGAGAGTGAAGACTAAATGAAAAATGTAAACAGTGAACGTGGTCATTTTATTGCGCCATTTACGAATATCGCTACACCACCAACAGAAGCTGCGTGGGTAGAATTGGCAGATGGAATTGAAGACATTTCTGATGCGACAACGGAAACAACAGAGGAAAAAGCTTACTACAACGGCGTGAAAACAAACATGGTCAATAGTGTATCTGGAGCTTATAACGTATCTGGTGACTATGATTCTGAAGATAAAGCACAAAAAATTATTGCAGACATGAAGTATAAAACCGGCATTGGTCGTAAAGTTTGGCATCGTGTTGTCAGTGCTGACAAGACAAAACAATGGACTGGACATGCGACAGTGACAGACATTGTGGCTGGATCTGGTGCAGCGGATGCAACGGAAGATTTTTCTTGTACAATTACCTTCGATGCAACACCGACGGAAGGTGTTCCGGGATCCGGTGGTAATAACGCAGATGTGTCTTTGAATTCTGCACCAACAAACACTAAAGCAAACAAGAAAGAAGAGACTAAGTAAGAGGAGCGATTATCGCTTCTCTTTTTTACATACCAACGAATGGAGGAAACAAACATGGTAAAAATCCAAGTGAAAAAAACACAACTACCAATTGAGATTGGCGAACACACATTTTATATTGATACATCCGAAAAAGGAGCAGAAGCCTTTTGGAAATTAGTTTCAAATTATGCGACAAAGTCTGCAAAGATCACTGAAAAACTGGAAAAAGAGATGATCAAACCGGAAACAGCTGACAGGAAGGCGCATGAAGAATTAGAAAAAGTGATGGATCAGCTTTTAGGAGATGGCGCATTTAACAAGTTGTTTAAGCTTTCGCCTGACTACACATTGATCTCTGAGTACTACATGGAGATTTGTTCCGCAGTAGGAGAAGAGCTTGGCGGACGAAAAAAACAATTCTTCGATAAAATGCAGCGTTACTTAGAAGGATAGAGCAATGAAACTACAGTATCGATTAGAAGACACGGTGGAAATCGAAGGCGTTAGTTATCCGATCGATCTTTCTTTCGATACGGTGCTACGTCTTTTTGACTTGTTAAAGGATCCGATTTTGACGGAACCAGAAAAAATTGTTCTGGGTTTACAGCTTTTATTAGGTGTTTCGTTTTTGTATGACATTGAAACACAAAATACGATTTTTTTATCAATCTTGGAAACTTTTGATATTTGGGAAAAACCAAAGCCACGTTATGACAAGAAGGGCAACCAATTAAAACCAAAAATGAAAGAGATTGCGGACCAGCATTTTTCTTTTGATTATGATGCGCCAAATATTTACGCAGCATTTTATCAATCATACGGTATCGATCTATTTGAGGAACGAGGGAAGATGCGATGGGAGAAGTTTATTGCCTTGTTTGGAGGATTACCAGATGAAACTAGGTTTAGACAGATCGTGTCGATAAGGACGAGGAAAATGCCAACAGGAAAAGGAAATAAAGAAGCAAAAGATGAACTAAGAAAATTGAAGAAACTCTATGCACTACCGAAAGAAGGTGAAGAAGATGAGTCGAAGTGATGGTAAGGTAACGATCGACATAATCGTCAACGGCAAACAGGTCACGAAAGAAATTGACACGGTCGAACAAGGCTTTTCCAGACTGGGTAAAAATGCCGATGATGTCATGAAAAAAGTCGGGTCTGACATGGGTGCGAATACTGAATCAGGAGCAAAATCGGCAAATCAAGCAGTAGATTCTGTCGAAAAGACCGTATCAGGTTTAGGAAAGACGACCGAATCTGCAACAGCTAAAGCTGGTAAGTCAATCGGTGATAACTTTGATACAGGTGCCAAGGATGCCAATCAAGCGACTGATAGCGTGGCTAAAGGAGTGGCAGACCTAACCGCCACGACGAGCACTGAACTAGCTAAGTCAGGACGTATCATGGGTGAATCCTTTGATTCTGGCGCCAAAAATGCCAATCAGGCCAATGAAAGTGTCGTTAAATCAGTCACAAGCTTGGTTTCTTCTGTGGAATCTTCTGCACCAACAATGGGGCGTAGTATTAGTGAAACTTTTCTAAGTGCTGCTAAGGATTCTGAAACTTCTACAGATTCTATTACGAAATCTGTGAATCAAATGGTACCGCAAGTCGATTTATCAGCCACAAAAGCCGGGAAAAGCATTGCTGAAAATTTTGATTCCGGAGCGAAATCATCAATTGCAGCTCTTGATAGCGTTGGTAAATCAGGAAGTTCGTTACTAAATAGTGTGGAGAGTTTTTCTAATAAATCAGGTCGAGCAATTGCTGAATCGTTTGAATCTGGTGCTAAACAAGCCAATAATGCCACGGAAAGTATTGGGAAAACAGCTTCGAAAATGGTACCGCCTGTGGAACTGTCTGCTACCAAAGCCGGGAAAAGCATTTCAGAAAGTATTGAAGCCGGAGCCAAACATGGATCAAGTGCATTAGGATCTGCCGTTGATGCTATGAAGGGGCATTTATTGGCCCTACAAGAGTACGCAGATACCACTGGGAGTAAGTTAGGTGATTCTTTTGAGAAGCCTAATCCTAGTGCCAATCTGTTAACTGGTAGTGTTGGGAAATTAAGCGCAGCGATGTTGATCACAAAAGGAGCAACTACAGCACTAACGATGGCTAAAGGTTCATTAGATGGTGCATTTGGTCGTATTGATACTTTGAATAACTTTGAAAATACGATGACTCGATTAACTGGTAGCTCAGAAGAAGCCGCTGCAGGGATGGAAGGCGTTCGAGATGTCGTTGTTGGTACAAACTACATGCTTGATAGTGCGGCACAGACCGTTCAACGTTTAGTTATGCAAAATGGTTCATTAGAACAATCGACGAAAAGTTATCAAATCTGGGGTGATGCAGTTGCCATGTATGGTGATGGCGCTGCAGAAACAATGGATAATGTGATGGATGCCATGATCCAGATGCGAGCCACCGGTACCGTAAACATGGCTCAAATGGATCGGATGGTCCGTCGTGGTGTTGATCCTTGGAAAATCTATGAAGATGCAACTGGCATGAGTATGCAGAGTATTCGTGATGCGTTGCGTGATGGCGAAATTAGTGCCAATGAGTTTTTTGATACGGTTGAACAGGCGATGCGTGATGGTGGGAATGAATTCACCTCGGTTTCTGGGATGGCTCAACAAGCTGGGGATACTTGGGCAGGGTCGTTTGCCAATATGGCTACTGCAACAAGTCGAGGAACAGCAAACATTATCGCATCTATGGACGAAGCATTTGGCAAAACTCGCTTTGGCTCAATGAAAGAAAATATTCAAGGGTTTGGTAAAACTTTTGAAGGGGCGTTGAATAGTATCGCTGGTGTCATCCCTCCGGTTGTTTCGGCTATTGATATGATGGCTGGTGGGGTTATTGCTGTGAAAGACGCAGCTGTGACGGCAGCACCTGTAATTATCGGATTAGGAACTGCATTTGGTGGACTACTTATTGTACAGAAAGCAGTAGTTGCTACAGCATCTTATGTTCAGATGTTGAAATACCTGACCGGTGCAACTTCTGGTGCGACGATGGCTAAAAAAGTTGATGCAGTTGCTACAAAACTGGGAATCAGTCTCAACTTACAGAACGCCACCACCACTAAAGCGGTTGTCGCAGCAAACATTTCCAATGCAGCTTCACTAAAAGGGGCAGCAGCTGCCCAAAAAACCTATGCGATTGCTGCTGGTGCTTCTGCAGTAGCGAAGAAAGCATTAGCGGCTGCTAGTATTCTGTTAAATCCTGTGGTCGCAGGCACTGCGGTTGCACTTGGTTTAGCTGGAGTTGCGGCCGCCAAAATGGGCATAGATTTCTTTGCAGCTCGTAAAAAAGCCAAAGAATTAGCTAGTGAATTAGATGGATTAAAAGGCGATCTTGATAGCGTAGAAAAGTCAACCCAGTCCAGTGCAAAAGAATTTGAATCACAAGCTAAAGTGATCGAGTCGAATACAGAAAGAAACAAGGATCTAGCAGCTGAATTACAAAGGCTTTCAGCAATTGAAGATAAATCGGCTGCGGATAAAAAATTGATGGCTGATACAGTTGATGAACTGAATAATTCAGTGACTGGTCTAAATCTCTCTTACGACGAAGAAACAGGCCTGCTTAATGCAACCACAGAAGAAATAAACAAACGAATTGAAGCTTCTAAAGGAATGGAAGAAGTCAATCGGCTAACCGAACGACAAAAGACGTTGAATCAAGAAGCTGCAGACATTGAATCCTCATTAACTGAAGTAGCCAAAGAACGTATGAGATTGGAGCAAGAAGCCTCAGAATCTGGCGTGGATGGAAAGAAAAAGGTTAAAGAATCACTGGAAGGACTCTCTCAAAAGGAAGATGAACTTCAAAGTTTACTTGTTGAAAATCAATCTGAACGAAATCAATTGTACACGGAGGAGCAAGAAAAAAGGCGAGCAGTCGCAGAGACAGTCTCAGAAGCTAATTCTCAGATGATTACTTCATGGAATGTTCTATCTGATGCACAACAAGCTGCCTTGGAATCTATGAATAGCATGTACAAAAAGCTGGTAGAAGAATCAGGAAATGCTTTTAAGCAGATTGAACAACAAGAAGCAATCAGCTTGGATCAAATGAAGGAAAATCTACAAAAAAATGCTGAAGCTATGAGAACGTGGTCGACCAATGTTGCCATTTTGGCGAAGGCCGGTGTAGATGATGGCATTATTATGCAACTTGAAAAATTAGGTCCAGCAGGTGCATTACAAACGCAACAGATGGTAGATGAGATGGGATTAAATCTTGGTTCATTAGCGGAGTTAGGTGGAGAACATACAAAAACCCTGCTGGAACAAATGGGTCTTCATATGGAGGACCTACCAAAAATGTCAGCTGAACAATCGGCGTGGTTTGTTGAAAATTTAGATCTTGAATTAGGTAAATTACCAGAAACAGCACAACAGCACATTAGTGATTTAAATGGGACTGCGGACGCAACGATGAAGCAAGCGATGGCGAGTATGGCAAATATCGTTGGTGAAGAAACGGAAACTGTTGCTGAAAAATTTGGATTAGTTCCAGAAAAAAGTGAGGCATCTTTACGCAGAGGAACAGAGGGGCAAGATTTTGCACAGTGGGGACGTCAACCTGTCGAAGAAATTGGGGATGGGATGGTAGAAGCAACCCCCAAAGTAGAGGAAGCAGCAAAGGAAGTTGCTCAAACGCCAGAGAGAGTGATGGGCCCTCAACTAGAACAAACAGACTATGCCTCAATGGGTGCAGCACCACCAACAAAATTTGGGCAAGGAATTTTAGATAATATTACTTCAGTAGAAGAAGCTTCTAAAGAAGTAGCTAATGTTCCGGAACAAACGATTAGAGAAACCGTGGGGATCGATAAATATATTTCTCTGGGGCATCCTGTTGGTGAAGGCACAAGTCAAGGTGTACGTGAAGGAAAACCACAAGTAGAATCTGCAGCAAAAGAGATTGCGATGGTTCCAGAAAATATTTTAAACAACGAAATGACTGCTAGTAACTACAATAAAAATGGTCAAGATGTTGGTGCCGGATCTGCCAAAGGAATAAAGGATAGTCAAGGGGCTGTCCAAAAAGCAGCGAAAGAAATTGCACTAGTACCAGGGAATGAAATTTCCACACACATGAATCAACAAGAATACCAAAAACATGGAGAAAAGGTAGGTAAAGGCACAAGCCAAGGTATCGCTGATACCGCCCCTCAGGCAGTTTCTGAAATCAATAAAATGACGGAAGAGATGGTCAAGACATCCAATGAAGGATCTAAAAAAATGCAGGAAGTTTTTGAAAAACTAACTAAGGAGTTAGATAAAACTTTACAAAGTCTTCCTAAGATTGCCACAGCAGCTATGCGTGAATCAAATCAGGCCTATCGTGATGGGATGCAGGGTGCAAATGACATTATCCGTGAGGGTGCACAACAGATGCCTAATCAAATGAATCATCTACCTGATCAGTTTTATCGCATTGGTCAAAACTCTATGATCGGTTTAAACAATGGATTAATTGCCGGGCAAGCTCAAGTTCTTAGCACTGCAGCTTCCATCGCTAATCAAGTGGCACAAACGATGCAACGAGCTTTAGATATCAATTCACCATCCAAAGTGATGGAGATGGATGTGGGACGGTGGATCCCTGCCGGAATTGGTGAAGGGATTGAGCGATTCAAGCATTTAGCGTTAGATGCCATTGAGGATTTAGGTGCCCAGCTTGTCTTGCCGAATATTCAAGCTGAGTCGGTGGCGATTGCAGGGAACGCTGATTTTGGTCGAGCTCTGCCAGTTTCTACAAATGAATCACGTACTACTAATCGAACGATCCATAACACTCCTCATATTGATATACATTTTGGCGAAATCACAATCGTTGATGATCGTGACATCGAGGAGTTAGCAAAAGATTTAGCTCAGAATACAACTGATGAATTAAGGAGGACGTTAAGAGATGTCTAACGAACCCTATTTTGAATTTAATGGACAGTCATCACTACAACACCGAATGACATTTTTGGATGACATTTATTTTGTTTCACCGGAAACAGCACTTCAATTTGAAGAAGTTGACGCTCGACAAGGAAGTTTGGTTTATAGTGAGAACCGTTACAAAGATATCAGAAAAATATTTCCTGTTGAAATACAACGACAAAATGATCAATCACTTATGCAACAACTACAAACAATCAATCGTTGGGTAAAAGAGCCCAAAAATTATCAACCTTTCTTTCTATCATTAAATCCTAATTATATGTATCAAGCGATCTGTTATGAAGAAATAACTATTGCTGATCAGTCAAAAGATTGGATGGATATACGAATTCCTTTTCGCTTTGCACCTGTAATGTATAGCATAGACGGATTGCAACCTAGAAGTATTCAAAGTGGTATTCAGCTTGAAAATCCAGAGCTAGAAATTGCATATCCCCTTATTCAATTCCACTATAACGCTACTTCAGATGCGACATTAAGTATAGGTGGGAGACAATACCGTATTTTGCGTTCCGCAGGAACAGGTTTAGTCACAATAGATAGTGAGAACGGATTAGCCTATCGAGAAGGAAATATCAATCTTTCAAGCAGTATCCTTATCCATACAGATGGCTACCATCCGCCCATATTAAACCCTGGGCTGACTACGATCACATTTACTAATCAGTTGACTAATGTGCGAATCACACCTAGATGGAGGGCGATAGCTATATGAGCATACCTATTTTATATAATAAGAACAATAATGACTATACAACATTAGGAATCGGACCTTTAATTCATGCAGGAAAAGTGTTGGTAACGAGGATTAGAAATGATTTTCCATTTTTGACTTTCACTTATCCAATGTTTTCTCCTTTGTTTAAAGAATTAGAACCAGGGAAAAAGGTTGTAGCAGATGTAGGTCCTGGAAAACGATCAAAAAGCCAACGATTTGAAATTGTAAGGGTAACTAAACCACAAAATGGTATTGTAACGATTTATGCTGAACATATCAGTGCAATCGTGGGTAAAACTGGCATTCTGAAAGGGAGCCAGTTTTCTGGAGTATCTGCTCAATTCGCTTTAAATCAATGGCTTAATTTATTAGTACCCCGACGAGATCTATCAGTATATAGTGATGTGGGAACAAACGCTTCAATAGATTTTTCGGAAATTGGCCATTTTCAAAATGCACAAGAAGCTTTAGGTGGAAAGCAGGGTTCAATCTTACAAAATTTCGGTGGAGAATATATCTTTGATAACAATGAAATTCGATTAATGAGTAGTGCTGGGAAAAACTCAGGAGTGGTCATTTCTTACGGAAAAAATCTGAAAGATTTGGTTCAAGAAAATAGTATTGCAAGCACATATACGTCGGTCTATCCCTATGCAAGAGATCCTGAAAAAGATGGAGAAGTATTACTACTTCCGGAAATTTATATTGATGGCCCTCATCTAGATAAATTTCCGGACAGGCTAATTCAAATGGTCGATTTCAGTGATAAAGAGCCTCAATCGGTCGCAGAATTAAGAACGTTAACAACGCAATTTATTCAAAATAATCAAGTTGGCGTGCCACATGTGAATCTTAAGCTAAAGTATGTCGATTTAGCTAAAGCGACAATGAATGAACAACATGCTTTATTAGAGGAATTAGAGCTTTGCGATATAGTAACAGTTGCATTTAATGAACTTGAGATTAATACCACAGCAAAAATAGTTGGCACAGTCTGGAACGTTCTTTTAGATGAGTATGATTCATTAGAAATAGGCGATATTAGAGGCACGATGAGTTCATCCATCAAAGAACAAGAAAAAGAGAGAGAACGATTAGAAAATGGAATAAAATGGCTGCAACAGGCACAAAAAGAAGCTTCCAATATTTTAAATAATCCACCAAAAGGACACGTGGTTATACATCCTTCCTTATCGGAACCGCAAGAGATACTTATCATGGATACGGAAAATATCAATACCGCACGTAATGTATGGCGATGGAATGCTGGTGGATTAGGATTTAGTTCAACAGGATACAATGGTAATTACGGTTTAGCAATGACCAATAATGGTGCGATTGTTGCAGATAGAATAACTACAGGAACGCTAAGGGCAATCAACATTATAGGGGTGGCAATTTCAGGAAGTACTTTTGAGACAACCGGCAGTTCTCGAAGACTGTTATTACAAAATGGAGAAATCACGTCATTTATTTCAAATGTTCGACAGATGTTGTTGTCAGGAAATTCGTTTACTTTTTATCATGCAAATAACAGAGAAGCAATGAGACTAGGTAGGGCTAGTATCACCTTTTTTAACGAATCAGGAGTCCAATCGGGTCTTTTAGCAGCAGGAACCAATGCCGGAACTGGTCAATGGCAGATGCATTTTTCTGCAGTCAATGGGAGTAATGTAGCTTTGGGTTCACAGTCAAGCAACAATAGTCTTTATACAAACCGTTTAATTGTTCACAGTGGTAGTAATGCGCGAATAGATCAAACAAGAACACTCTTTAATAACCATCACATTGAAACAGCACAATTGTTGAATTGTCGAGTTCGTGCAGGAAGCTTTACGGTTTCCAATAATGTGAATTATCAAGTGTATTCAAATATTCATATGAATGGTTTTTCTATTACAGGACAATCAGACATTCGATTGAAAAAAAATATTACCCCTTCAAAAGTAAATGGAATTAAAGAAACTAAAAAAATTAAAGTGATAGATTTTGAATGGAAAGAAGATTACAGGCCCAGTCAAAAGAGAGTAGTAGAAGAAATTGGTGTTGATGATAGTCCAGAAATTTCCATTCAAAAAAATGTTGTAGCCAGAAAAAATCCTCAAGGAAAACAATTTGGTATTGCGGCACAAAGTTCTGCATTTTTACAAGAACAAAATGCAGAAGAAGGTTCACATTATTTACTGATCAATCAAACAAAGCAGATCCATTTAAATACAAAAACTAATCAAGAATTGATTGAAATTGTCGAAGATCAAGAAAAACGTATAGAAAGCTTAGAAGAAAAATTGAATTTTATTATGGAAAGAGTGGAGGGGTGAATAATGAAATATGATCTATATTTAGACATCGCTAAAACGACAATTGACTATCGAGTAAACCCGATTATTTATGGACGCATAGGTGACAATGGAATGAATAATGTACGTGTCCATATCTTTAATAAGGGGCAACCTTTTAATTTAGCGAACACAACGATAAAGTTTGAAGGTATGACGCCCAGTGGTTCGAGAATCTCTAATACAGATGGCGTTTCTTCAATAGACGCTCCCTCAGGAAGATTTACCTACACATTTCCAAAAAATTGTTTTGATCATATTGGTTTTTATCATCTAGCTCATTTTTCTATCATTCAGCAGAATCAAAAAGCGA
This sequence comes from Enterococcus pernyi, assembly GCF_045371165.1. NCBI lineage: Bacteria > Bacillati > Bacillota > Bacilli > Lactobacillales > Enterococcaceae > Enterococcus > Enterococcus pernyi. Next base: position 227,753 of record NZ_JBIQDM010000004.1, on the reverse strand, counting down.
CCACACAAGATTTTTCATTGCAAGTTTTAGGCACTGTTGACATGACAGCACCAGAAGCAGAATTAATTATCGTTGAATTCAATAAGTTGATTGAAGAAATCAGACAAATTCAAGAGAAAGAATTATCTTATGTAAGAGAAGCGTCCAAGGAAACGTTAGATGAGTTGAACACACAAGTCGAAGAGTTAATGAAGGAACCAGCTTGGGAACAACTGAAAGAAATATTAGATGATTTAGAAAAAATTCAACAAGAAATCCAGAGTTTGGAAATAGATAAAATCACAGAAGAAGTAGGAGATAGGATAAAAGATGATCTGATACAACGATTAGCGATAATCGACGCAGAAATAAATAATCTTGAAAAATTAATGCATTCCTATGAAAATAATATTCAACAAAAAGTAACACAAGCTGATCAAACAATAGATAAGAAAGTAACAGCTGCGAAAGAAGACTTAGCGAAAGAGTCAACTTCGATTAAAAATTCGTTAAATGATACGGCTACTAATGCAAAAAAAGAGATTGATGTAATAGCCAGTAATGCAGCAGACTCTTTAGAGAAAGTTCAAGACCAACTAGATGAGATTGAGAAAACAGCCTCTCAATTTCAGCGAGTAAAATTGACAGCTGATAATGGTCGATCATTAAGTCTAAATAATTTAACGCCGACGCCGACATCATATCTAATATTATCGAAATTTAGTGGAACGTTTTCCTTAAGTATAGAGGAATCTAAGTTGATGACAGACTATGATCAATTACCCGAAAACTTGAAAGAGAGTGGAATTATTGTTACTTCAGTTCCAGGTAAAGAAGCGGGGCAACAATCGGCGGATAGTATTCAATTTGTTTATTCGGACAAAGATATGCAGTTTGCAGCACGCAGATTGACATTAAAAGATGGAACAATTTCGCCTTGGATAGAGGAAATGAGGGCGGAGAATTATGTGAATACAGCGGAACCGCAAGAAATTAAAGGGAGGAAGAACTTCCTTGAACGCCCTTTACACAAAGGTAACAGCTTAGCCCAAGAAACCTTTGGTATTACGTTAAATGGTGGACGATTAGCAGGAGTGCCTGTTTCAAATGGCACTGTTTTAAATTGGGGTAGACCGTATGCTTATGATAATAATCGTTCCAAAAATAATAATTTTTTTTCATTATCTGAAGATACTAAAACCTTAACGATTTTAAAAGATTGTACACTCCAATTCACAGGGAAATTTACATGCCAAACGAACAATGCCAGCTATTATGCTTATCTTGGAATGCGTGTGAACGGAGCTAGTGACTGGCGTGTAGCTGGTATCGCTGGTTCATTAAATTGGCGGAATGATGTTGGATGGTTCATGGCAAGAAAATTTAATGCCGGCGATCGAGTAACGCTTGTGACAGAAACTAATTTTACGACCAGCTCAGTGAATGCATGGGGCGTTGATCAAGTATATATTAAAGAAGTTCTAACAGCATAAGGATAAATGTTGAGAAACGATAATAGGTTTTACAAAATAAGATTTGAAAGGAGATGTAAGATGGAAGAACTCTATATAACGAGTGAGATTACTCTAAATAAAACGACTGACGAACGTGTTTCTCCAATACCAACCAATACGGAATTTTTCACTTATGATCAACACGTGGCAAAAAAAGTGATCAACTTCCAATTAGAAGGAGAACCGCTGGACCTGTCTGAAACAAATGTTATTTTAGGCTTTTACTTTGTGAACGCTGATTGTTCATTTTTGTTAGAAAGTGCCGACGGATCGGTCGCAATTGAAGACGCTAAACAAGGTAAGGTAAGTGTAATGTTGCCCAACGATATGTACGCCTATTCTGGTCAGGTCTTGGTTTATGTTTATGTAGAATTTCATAATGGACAATCGCTGGATTACCCAGTGTTTAGCACTCAGTTTCAAGAATCATGGATTGATCAAAAGCTTGATGAGATGGCGTCGTTTTACGTGAAAAGATTTGAGGATCTACGCGAAGCTGTGAAAGAAGTTGTCGATAAATCAAATGAACAATTATTTCAATTACAGCAAAAAGTAGAAAAAATTGAAGATAAAGTAAATGAGACAAATCAAAAAATTGGTGAACTCGGAAAACTTAAAAAGATGTACTCAAACAGTATTGATTTTGGGAATTATGAATATTCAGGGAATGCCAATTTATTACCAAAGATTACAGCTGCTCATTTTACATCGGGAAATGGAGCTACAGTTGAAGATGGACCAGATGGCGAGATCATTTTCACATTGGACGGATCTGCGCAACTAACTAAATTTAATACAAGCATGCGCTTACCTGCTCTTCAAAATGGAAAGAGATACACAATTAGCGCCGAGATTATGTTACATGAAGGTTTAGAGGGTGATGCCAGTAATATTAGACTAACTACTAATTATTTGCCTGGAGGACAGGTCATGTTGGCTACAGCCAGACCTTCTCCAACCGCTACTAATAGCTGGCACACAATTAAAGGTACTCAAATAGTAACCTATGCTACGACACTGCCTCAACAATGGTATGTAGTCTTACAAGATGTTACAGCCTCGAGTCGAATTAAAGGGAAAATCTCTCTTCGAAATATAAAGGTAGAAGAAGGATCGATTGCTACACCTTATCAACCCAATCTACTTGTTGAACCGTATCAGATGTCGAAGATTTCCTTGAACGAAAATCTAGCAAACAAAGAACAAACTTTCCCGATAAGTAGTCGACAGTATTTAGTTTATTCTGCTGAAATGATTGAACCATTTATTGCTGACCAAACATATACCTTAACTTTGAAAGGGACCAAATTAGGTCCGCAATCATTTAGGGTATACACGACTGGTCCGAATAGTACCTCTAATATTGGGGACATGGAAATAGTAGAAGGAGTTGCGGATACTTGGCGACTGGCATTCACTCCTTCAGAAGTGAACTTGAATGGGAGTGTTTCCCCTAGTACGTTACAAATTTATCAGTTTCCTCAGGCTACAATGGGGCAAGCAACGATTGAATCATTAAAAATAGAAAAAGGTGATATAGCTACTCCAAATATTTCGGAATATAAATATTTTGGTGAAGGTTTGAAAGATAGTAGTAACCCAAATGATTATAGCTGGGATGTCACACCGGAATATATTAACGAACGTATTTCTGACTAATTTATTAGTTAAAAAAGAATAGGAGGGTACTTATGGAGGGAATTACAATCGGAGAATGGATCGCGATCCTAACACTCGGTGGATCGTTGATGGTGGGCGTGGCGAAATTTTATGCGATGTTCACGAAACTTGATCACACGTTAGGAAAGTTAGAAAAGACGATCATCCGGGTAGAAAAAAGCCAGGCTGAGTATGGCAATCGGCTTTCAATTATCGAAGAACAAATCAGATCTATTTTTAAGCAAATTGGAAAGGAGAGAAAATAAAATGACAGAAATCTTAGCTGCATCAAGTATTATTACACCACTAGTCGTAGGTGTCACAGGGTTAATCAAAACACAAATGAAGGATTACAAACTCTTACCTGTGATCAATGTGATTGCGGGTATTTTGTTAGGCTTTTTATACGCAGTGACCCTAGCACCACAAGATTTAGCGATCTACGCATGGGCCGGAGCTGTTTCAGGATTAGCCGCTGGTGGATTATTTGATTTAGGAAACAGTGTTATTCAGTCGGAAGAATGACAAATTAAGCAAAGGAAAAACACAGCCAAAGGGCTGTGTTTTTATATAAAAAATTAGGAGGAATTGATTATGACAAAAATTGTAGATTTAAGAGGCGATTCAAGAATTTTAGGACCAACCAATGCCAAAAGAAATGTTTCTCAAGTAACTAAAATTGCTCGTCATCATTCTGCAACATCTACTGGAGACGTTTGGGCGTTTCAGAACCATTGGAATGGCACATTAGGCTGGGGGACAGGTGGCTATCATGAAATCATTTTACGAGATGGTACCGTACAATGGTGCTACTTCGATAATGATGTGACAAATGGTGTGGGAGGACATAATACACCGACTTACCATATTTGCCTTGTTGGTAATGGTTCATTTACAGCTGAACAAGAAAAAGCATTTGAAGAACGAGCAAAAGCGGCCATGCAACGTTTTGGTTTATCCGTCAATGATGTATTAGGGCATAACGAATTTAGCGGTCATGCCTCGAATATCTGCCCAGGTATTAACATGAATACGGTTCGTGAACGATTACGAGCGGGGAATAACTTAACCCATGATCAAATTATTTTAGCGAGCCCACAAAAAACGAGTGGGAACTATGTAGGCAAGTTGGAAGTGTTTAACGAGCTAGTCTTAGGTACATTTCGGATTGCTGGGTGGTTAGTGCCAACCAATGGTGCAGCTTATTTAAATCAAGGATATGTCTTCTGGATGGATGCCGACAATCCGGATGTTGAAATTGGTCGTTGTAAATCAGCTGGTATTATTAGAGATGATGTGAATGCAGCATATGGATTACCTAGTGGCCTGCGATTTGGATTGGATGGCACACTAGATATCCGAAAATTTGCAGGGAAAAGAGTCTTTCCGATGTTACGACGAACAAACGATCCGAACGGAAATACGATCAATGGACAAACAGTCGACATTCGTTTTCCTGAGTATGTTTTGACTATTCCTAAACGATAAATCATAGACAAGTTTCGAACGGTATGAGATAATTTTTATGCCACCTAGTCAGGTAGGTGGCATACGTACCCTTAGCTCAGTTGGTTAGAGCAGACGGCTCATAACCGTCCGGTCGTAGGTTCGAGTCCTACAGGGTACATATTAATAGTGTTCATAAGAGCAATCTATTCCCAACGTAAATATTGTTTTTCTTTAAAAAAAATGATACGCTTTTTTCATTGGATAAGCTTAGGGAGTTGTTTTAAAGTGAAAATAAAAGATATTTACTTTGGTGACGTAGAAGGAAAAGATGAAGCATATGAAGCTAAGGAACGTAATTCATTTGAAAATATATTTTATAGAGGATTTCGTTCTTATGAAGATATGCTACTACCTTCAAAGTTTCTTGTAATTGGAAGAAAAGGGACAGGTAAGACGTTACTTGCTGAATATTTTAAAAATGAGCAAGAAAAAGTATTTAATTTAGTTAAAATTTTAGACGAATCTGAATTTGCTCTAAAGAAACTAGAAAAGTTTAACTATAAAGAAATTTCTGAACAGGAAATGATTATTTTTTGGGAATATTTTTTCTTATCAGAAATAGCTAATTTCCAATTTGAAAAATTGAATAAATGGTATTATTTAATATTTCCTTGTGTTAGAAAATTGAAAGAGATGATTAGAAATAAGCCATTTGATCTAAAAAGATTTCGAACAGAAGATAAAGATACATTAGCTACAAGTATTAATGCTGTTATGGGAATACAGTCATCAGTTGGTGGTGATACAGAATCAACTACGGAGCGATTAATAAGTAAAGATTTTGAAGAAAAAGAGTATTACAAAGAAATTAAAAATTACTTGAATTCAGTAAAGAAATGCAGTAAGTTACTCAAAAATAAAAAAATGTATTTAATATTTGATGATTTAGATGAATTAGAGATTTTTGCTGGAACAAATGAAGCTAAAATTACATTTATTCATAGTATGGTTAAAACAGTAAAAAGGATGAATGCAGAATTTAGAGATAAGAAAATAGAAATAAAGATATTTTTACTTATGCGACAAGATATGGCAGACGATTTAAACAAAAAAACTAATAACTTTAGTAAGACAGTTAATTCAAATTCAATACAATTGAATTGGGAATATGATTCTAAAATTGGGCTTTTAAAACAACCGTTGACTCAGATGATAATAAAAAAAGTTAAACAGTCAAGCAAAGATTTTTGTAACGCTAAAGATACAGATATTTATTACAGTACTTTTCCAGGAAAAGTTTCACGAAAAACTTTTATTAAATATTTGATAGACCATAGTTTTGGCAGACCGAGAGATTTTGTTATGTTATTAAACACAATAAAAGAAAAGTATGGAGAATTTGAAAAAATAAAACCTTCACATGTAACTAATTCTATTCCTGATTATTCAATAAAATTCTATAAAGAATTAGAGAATGAAATAAATAGAAGTCCTAATAAACCTCTATTAGTAGATGGTATTTTATTATTAAAAGATAATCAGTTGATTACGTTTACGTTAGAAGATTTAATAAGCACTTATGAAAAAAATCCCAATAGATATCCTGGAATAACAAATGCTTCGATGATAGAACATTCGATGAAAGAGCTGTATCGATATAATGTATTAGGAACCTCATCTAATGTTACAAATGAGAATAATGAGGAAGTTAGTGTAGTTGAATTTTATTATAGAAATAATGCTATATCCAATCCTGATCTCAGTAATTATATGTCAGTTCATTTTGCTTTAAGAAGTGCATTAAATGTAATTGCAAAAAAAAAGACCTCTTAAAAAGAGGTCTGATGGGCACCAAAGTCCCTAATTTGGTTTTAAACCTGGGCAAAATTTTCCCTAAAAATACTTCTTGAGTGTATTTTAGTTTAAAAATTAAAAGTTTACAAGTATTTTTTCTTTTGTTTTATTTTTTGTTAATAAAATTTAATAGGTGTAAATATAGTTAACTTTAGATTATCATTAGCAACAGGAATACTGATGTTGGCCAAATTACAATACTTCTTTTACCAACTCCAAATCAACCATTTTCACCACCTTCGGGTGGTATTTTTTATACCAGCTATAACGAAATTGAAAAATAACTTAATTACATATATTATAATTAAAGTGTGCTATATGATTGTATTCGCATGATCTTCTTCACATGTAGCGCAATATAATTCGCATAACCACAATCGATTAACACACCCATTCTTATATGTTTGATGCGAATTATTGTCTCTTGGGCTACTCGAAAGAGTAGCTTTTTTTGTAAAGAAAACATGACGCATTTTTTGAATACGTCATGTCAGTTTTACGTCGATAACGAAATGAAAAATGACCATACTTTGACCATACTTTTGGGAGGTCATTGATAATTATGAACAATGACCTTTTGCAGGTTTTCCTTTATTGTAAATAGATAAGGATTAATGGTGAATGTTGATGGGTTAGAAAAAAGTAACAGTTAAATAATTTTATTGATTTTTGATTGGCTAAAAACCTTATTGATTAAGGTTTTTAGCCTTTTTTTGTTTTTTGAAATGCTTTTTATTTCTAGTTCTAAACCGTAGCAACACAAGTAAAAACATAAAAACCATTTGACCATGAGGAGTTGCAGAAAAGAAAGGTGTTCATCAAGTATATTACTAAAACTTATTCGTAATTAGATATAGTTGGCGATAGATGACGGTAGCTAAAAGGAATTTGGGTACGTGTACAATCTTCTTGTAACTCAACTATTATCCAGACTCGTTCTGGTCGTTTTTTTGTATAAAAAAAACGACTCAAAATGAGTCGTTTAAACAGATTATTGTAATAGATCATTAATTTCTTTAAATTCTTTATCAAGTTCTTTTTCATCATATTTTTCGTATTTATCAGCTTCATGAAGAATTTTTTTGATTTCATGAATCGCCTTACGTTCAACTAACCATTTTTTTAGGTTGTGTTTTTTTTCTGGATTTTCAGATAACGTATCAAGTTCATTTAATTCTTTATCCAGTTTATTGACTGTAGCAACAATTTTGTCTAAAGCTTTTTCTTCTTTGTGTTCTAAATCTGACATTTATCTTCACGTCCTTTTTATTTGATAATTTAAGTATAGGACGTTGCCATAAATTCTTCAAAATAAAACCCTTATATATGCTTATTTGCATAAAGGAGTAGAAGAACTCAACAATTGATAGTTTATCCCCTCCATAGGATTATTTGATTGAAAAAGTGGTGGGTTTTTGAGCTATACTTTGGTGGAGTAACTAAAAATGATAGTAATTTTCATTAAAGCACAGAAACTATTAGTAATATTAAAAGCTTGATATTAAAGCGGTTGAAGTGAATAGAAGTCATCAATAATTATAAAATTATAATACAGGTAAAAGCTTATGCGCTAACCATCTTCGGATGGCATTTTTTATAACATATATAATTAAAACGAATAGAAAGCCTTGTTTTTATAGACTATAATTATGTTGTGGTGCATGATCTTCTATCCAACTTTTAGGACAAAAGGCTTGTTGTTGCAACCCTCAATTAGTCTCACCAGAGCTTCTGTGTTTTCTGCCACTTTTTCTCAGCTGCTTGAAAGAGTAGCCTTTACATAAATAATTTAACAAAGAAGGTATAGTTATGTATTATGTAGAAGTCCAAACGCGAGGAGTAAAAAATAAACAGTATGTTAAAACGGTACGCCATAATTATCCATTATTAGGATCATGGGAAGAGGCTGAACCATTTTCAAAAGAATGTGCATTGCAAATAAAGTCAATATTAGAACAAGAATTAACTTGTGGAAAAGCAAATATCACTATCATAGAAAAGTGAAAATGATTGAAACTTTAATCAGACAAAGCAATAGAAGGACAACACATGCTTAATTTTATAAAGGTTATCAGTGAGAAAGTGTGGATAGATAGACTTTAAAAATATATGTAAGAAGGGATAGGCATGACATATGAAGTTAAAGTCAGTAAAGAAATTCTGAATATATTTTCTGAGAATCAATCAAAAAGGTATCAAGAAATAATCTTATATAAAGTGAATGAGTATTTGACACACAACTTTTATCGAATCAAACTTGTTGTTACACCTGTAAAACAATCAATTTATGAAATGAAAATCCGCTTAGGAAAAGAAAATTTTCGAATTGCTTTTATGATAGAGGATAAAAAGGTACAAGTTTTTTATATTAGTCGAACGTTAAAAAAAGAATTATTTGATAAAGAAGTAAATAGATTTGTCCATCGATTCAATAAAAATCACAGAATTACTAAGTCTATGAAGAAAGTAGAGGCATAGTAAAATGAACATGATTTGTAAAAAGCAATTAAAGCAATTTTTGAAAAGAAAATTTAAATCGAAGGATTGTTTTAAGTTAAAAATTCTTACGTTCAAAAAAGATCGCTATTTACTTATCAGTTATGATCAAGAACGATATACAATAGTTGAAGAGGGATTCGAAAAGAGTAAGTATGAATTCGACTCTTCAGATGAAGCAATAAAAGCAGTGATGAAAATGGCAAATATTGAATTTAAACGTAGCTATAGACTTCATGTACAATAAATCCTCTGATAGTAAAGTCTGATGAATCGAAAAAATCCTCTTACGATGTAGAAAGAAATAGGAAATATTAATAAATGAAAAATTAGAAAGCCAGATATTAAAGCCACCAAGGTAAACTAAAAGTAGTGAATTATTGCAAAATAAAAGTAATTAAATCTTTTCTATTCATGATTATGAACCGAAACTTTAACATGAGTAGTTCCGGTATTTTTTGAGCGAATTGTATTGCCTTCAGCATGTTTAGAATAATAGTGATTGAAAGTCTGGTATTTTAAGTATCACGTTTGTTCTGTTTCCTCATCTAATGATACACTAACAGTGAGTAAGTCTGAGGAGGAGAAGAAGTCGCTATGAAAAAGCAATATATACGTAATACACTGATTGGTTTAGGATTACTGCTGATTTTGTTTGTTGGCTATCAACTTTATTTAGAGTATCGACCAGATATCCACTTATTGCTAGATCCACGGGCAAGTCGCAAAGAATGGATGCGAGAAATTCGTTCACACGGAGTATCTGCTGCGTTTATTTTGACGTTATTGATCAGTTTGATGTGTGCGGTGCCAGGTATTCCTACTTCTGTGATCGGTGTGGTCGTCGGCCTAAGTTATGGTCCATTTCTAGGAACAGTTATCAATGTAACAGGCAATGCACTTGGAAATATCTTATCGATCGTTTTGATGCAACATTTATCCTTTATGGATCATAGTAAAAAAGAGAATCGTTGGGTCAAAGCAATACGTCGGATGAAGCATCCAAAAATAGGAGTCATGATCGGCTATATGGTACCGGTGATTCCGTCTTCTGTCGTGAACTTTGCCGCAACCTCCTTAAATCTTTCGGTTCGTGAGTTATTATTATCGATCCTTATCGGCGTAGTGCCATCTTCCCTTTTATATGCGTGTGGCGGAGAAGCATTGTTTCATGGGGAACATATAAAAGCACTTGTTTTGGTCGCTAGTGTGTTAGTTTTAACAGTATTGGTGGTCATTATCTATCGAGATCGAAGAAAACATTTAGTTAAATAACTTTATTTATTTTATTTGAGCCTCCCTGTTTTCAATTATTCTAAGAAGTTGTAAACTAAGAAAGGAAATGGGGGAATCCGATGGAAATGAATAAGCAAACACCGCTTTCGAAATCATTGATTTTATTATTAGCGATCACCTGTGGAGTAGTCGTCGCAAATATGTATTATATCCAACCAATTGGCACAAAAGTAGCGGCAAATTTATCAGTCAATACGAGTGCTGTGGGTTTGTTGACGATGCTGACTCAGTTAGGCTATGCATTAGGATTATTATTTTTAGTTCCATTAGGGGATGTTGTCGATCGACCTAAATTGATCATTCGCATGGCGGGATTATCTGCACTATCCTTATTAGCAGCCTTTTTCGCACCAAACTTTGCTCTATTTGCAGTTGCTTCTTTCTTGATTGGTCTACTATCGATCGTTCCGCAAATCATTATTCCTTACGGCGCCGTACTTGCAGGACCAGCAGCGCGAGGAAAAACCATGGGGATCTTATTGAGTGGTTTACTAATGGGCATCTTGCTCTCTCGAACTGTTTCAGGACTTCTTGCCAGTTGGTTTTCTTGGCGTAGTGTTTACCTATTTGCCCTTTGCCTAGTTGGAGCGCTCACTGTGCTACTCTATTTAAAATTACCGAGAACACAAGGAACGTTGGAAAAAGAGTCAACAGTCTCTTATCTTGCTTCACTAAAAAGCTTACCGAAACTCGTCAAAGAGCAACGATTGTTGCGTGAAGCTGCAATCAATGGCTTTTTTATGTTTGGAACGTTTTCGCTTTTTTGGTCAACGCTGATCTTTTATATCAGTAGTCCAGCCTATGGTTGGGGAACTTTTGAAGCAGGGATCTTGGCAATCTTTGGTTTGTCGGGAGCAGTAGCTGCGCCGATCGTGGGCCGCTTGGCGGATAGTTATTCAGAAAGAAGAATCGTTGGCATGGGCTTAGTGATGCAGACAATCAGTTTCCTAGCCTTATTCATTGCTGGTGATTATGTTGCTGTCCTATTAGTTGCAATCATTTTATTAGATGTTGGGAACCAGTTCGGGCAAGTAGCGAATCAAAGCAGAGTACAAGGTCTTGGCGAAGCAACAAGTAACCGCAACAACACGATTTTTATGTTTATGTACTTTATCGGTGGAGCAACAGGCTCTTTATTAGGCTCAATGATGTGGCAGCATTATGGTTGGGTAGGTGTGACTGTTACGGGACTGATTTTCCAATTGTGCGCGTTTATTTTTCAATACTATTTCTCTACTCGCAGAAAAAACATCCAACAATCACTAGATTCCTAAATAGGAATAAGGCTAGTACTATGAATTGACAAAAAAACTATGAAAGCCATTAGAGATGGATGACTTTTATAGTTTTTTTTGATTCTGGAACTTTTAGTTACGTTTTGATGAAATCAATAATATTTTGATAATTATGGCATATTTGGTCTATACAGATATTGTCATTTTGAAATAAAGGTGCTATAATTGGGCTATACCAAAACAAAAGGAGTAATCGTTATGGAAATCATTCGTGTGAAAAATGCTGAAGAAGGCGGAAAAAAAGCTTTTGAGATAATTAAAAATGGAATGGAAAATGGTGCGAAAGTTCTAGGTTTAGCAACAGGGAGTACGCCAATCACTTTATATAAAGAAATGACTTCAAGCGACATGGATTTCAGTAACATGACTTCTGTTAACTTGGATGAGTATGTTGGATTAGGTGGCTCAGATGATCAAAGCTACCGCCATTTTATGAATGTTGAATTATTTGACAAGAAACCATTTAAAGAAACATTCGTACCTGATGGAAAAGCAGCTGATTTAGATCAAGCTTGTCAATCCTACGACCAAATCATTGAAGAACATCCAATCGATATCCAAATTTTAGGGATCGGTCAAAACGGTCACATCGGTTTTAATGAGCCTGGTGCTCCATTTGATGGAAAAACAAGTGTTGTCGATTTAACTGAATCAACAATCAATGCCAATAAACGTTTCTTTGATAAAGTGGAAGACGTCCCAACGAAAGCAGTTTCTATGGGAATCGGCTCAATTCTAAACGGTAAAAAAATCGTCTTGATGGCTTATGGCGAAAGTAAAGCAGAAGCAATCAAAGGAATGATCAACGGACCTGTTACCACAGATATGCCAGCAAGTGCTTTGCAAAATCATGATGACGTGATAGTCATTGTTGATGAAGCAGCAGCAAGCAAATTATAATAGAAAAGATTTCAGTCACTGGAGATCATCTGGTTTTTATCAGATGATCTGGCACAGTGGCTTTTTTTTAGGTCATAAAAAATAGTTATATTTTGTTTGTTTTTTTTAGTCGTGCTATATTTGATAGGAGGGGGGATATTCATGGAGGATATGGTTTTATCCATACCAGAAATTATTATACGATTGAGTATCGCATTGCTTTTTGGCGGAGCAATTGGTTTTGAGCGACAATATAAAAACCGTCCAGCAGGGATGCGTACACATATTTTGGTTTGTATGGGGGCTTGTATTATTGCCTTGATCCAAGTGGAAATTGCCAGTGGTGCGTTGAGAAATGCATTAGAGTATCCTGAATTAGTTGGGACCCTCCGTTCAGATGAAGCTCGCTTGATTGCACAAGTTGTCAGTGGCGTCGGCTTTTTAGGAGCAGGTACGATCATTGTTACGAAACAATCAGTGACTGGGTTAACGACCGCAGCCTCACTTTGGGCAATCGCAGGATTGGGTATTGCAATCGGAATGGGTTTTTATGCCATTGCACTCACTAGTTTCGTCGGTATTGTGTTTGCATTGACTGTAGTGAAGCGCATCATCCATGTACCAACAACGAAAAAATTAGTGATCCAATTTATTCATCGAAAAGAAACCAAGGATTTCTTGAATGATTATTTTGAAAAAAGAAACATTACGATCGAGGATGTCAATTTTGATGTAAAATTTGTGGATGATTACCGTATTTATAAAAATGTTTATACGATCGATTTACCAAAAGGATTGACGTATGCAGAAGTGATCGAAGAATTATCCACGTATAAAAATATTACTAACTTACATCTGGTTAGTTTATCTACCTAAGTAACCACTTTTTTTAAATAACAAGAAATAAAAGAAAAAATAGCGCTTTACCGATGAATAAATGATAAAATAAGAGTATCTGTAAGCATGAAATTTGGAGGATATCTATGTATTCAAGGTTCAAAGAGTCAAAATTGTTATTTTGGACAGTGGAATTAGTCTTAACGATTATTGGCGTTTTCTTTATTTTACGTATGCCAAATGTGTTTCACCCGATTTTAAGAATGGCATCTGCAATCATTATGCCGTTGATCATTGCTGGATTTTTCTATTACATGTTTAATCCAGTTGTCTTGTTTTTAGAAAAACATCGAGTACCACGCGTGTTGGGCTATCTATTGACATTGATCTTTTTATTAGTGATCGTCTTTTTGACCATCATGAACATCTTGCCTCAATTGGTTGATCAAGCAGTGCAATTAACCAGAAGTATCCCTGCATATGCAGACGAAACAAGTCGTTGGTTGACTGAGATCATGCAAAGAGAAGAGTTTCGTTCATTGAATCTAGAAGAACAGTTTGCGTCTGCCAACTTGTCGTTGAGCAACTTGTTCAATATCTTGTTGGTTAGTCTGACAGGGAGCGTTTCAAGAATTCTTTCTTTTATGATGCAATTCTTTATTTTATTGTTTACTGTCCCATTCATCTTATTATTTATGTTCAAAGATGGACATAAATTTATCGATGCGTTATCGCCTTTCTTTCCTCAAGCAATTCGAGGAGAATTACGCCAAACGGTCAGAGAGTTGAATGAAACACTATCTGCTTATATCAGTAGCACGATTGTGGATGCAGTGATCATTGGCGTGATGAGTTTTATTGCAATGACGATTTTCAAGCAGCCGTATAGTTTGTTGCTGGCAGTCGTTTGCGGAGTGACGAATATCATACCGTACGTTGGCCCTTTTATTGGTGCAGTACCAGCTATTATTGTCGGACTGTTTATTTCGCCATTTCAAGCACTCTACATGGCGTTATCCATTCTTGTTATCCAACAATTGGATGGCAATGTGATCAAGCCATTACTCTTCGGAAAAACAATGAACATTCATCCACTAACGATCATTTTAGTATTGATCGGTGCAGGAAGTGTTGCTGGCATCATGGGAATGTTGATCTGTATCCCTGTGTATGCGGTGATCAAAACATTAGTATTGAATATTCGTAAGATTTATTTATTGCGGAAGTTTGAACAAGTTCCAGCAGAAGAACAACCCAAGAAAATTGAATTAGAACATGAATAACTGTCAACGAAAAGAGACGAGGGTCATCAGATGATGACCCTCGTCTTTGTTTAGTTATCATTATCAAACACTTTGCTCAACTTTCGGTTCTGCGAGAAAATCTAAAGAGTGGATCTCGACGCCTTCTGTTTCGAAAATCACCACTTCATTTTCCCCTTTTTTAAGGAAATCTTTTGGACAATAAAGTGAATAGATCGGTCCACGATTCCAATAGCGGCCAAGGTTGATCCCATTGACAAAAATCACTCCTTTACCATAGTTGGAACAATCGATATACGTATCTATCGGCTCGGCTACATCAAATGATACGTGATAAAACGAAGGATGAGCTGGATTTTTGCCAGCTTGATAGTCGATCAGCTGAAGTTGCTCGGCTGATAGTGGCAAAGGATAATGTAGATAGCCTTGATGGAAATGGATATCTTGCATGATTCCGCCACGAATCCCTTTTGTTTGGGTCGGGTTATTCAATTTTGAGCCATAATTGACTCTTCCATGATTTTCTACTAGTACATCTAATTGGATTTCTTCATTTTCTGTCTTTCCTTGGATCATGAACTCTTCACCGATCGTTGTTTGGTCTTGCGTCAATTGATAGGTTTCGTCCACATAAACAGAAACTCGATCACTTGCTTCGATGATCCGCACTTTGTTTTCATGGTGATAGTTTTTCAATGCCAAAGAATATAAGACGTAACCATACCCATTACTGACTTGTTCCATCGTCATAGGATATGCGGTAGGTACCGCTTTTGCTAGTGTTTCTTTTGTGTTTAGTAAAGAAACGCTAGTATCAATTGGGTAACTACCAAGAGACTCTAATTGTTTTGTACGTGGTTCTGCTTGCCATACGTCGGGGTAAACTTCTTTGATTGCTTGTTGGACAGCATAATATTTTTCTGTAGGTTCACCCGTTTCAGTGAGTAACGCATCGTAGTCATAGCTTGTCAATTGTGGTAAATCGGTATTTCCACGTGCGGAACAGCCATTATAAAAACCAAAATTGGTGCCTCCATGGAACATGTACAGATTCAAAGAACCGACTTCTAACATATCTTTGACTTCATTCGCTAGGTCTTGAGCATCTCGTTTGATGATCGGCTCGCCCCAGCGATTAAACCAACCATCCCAATATTCCATACACATCAAGGGCCATTTTTTCCCATGTTTCTCAAAAAAGGTTTGCAAGACCGCACTATTCTCTTTAGAATGACTACCAAAATTACCAGTGACGAATACATCATCTTCAATCAGCGTTCCAGCATCCAATACTTCATTCCAAGCGCCATCGGAAGTAAATAGAGGAACAGTGATGCCGGCATTCTCTAGTAGTTGTTTCGTTTCACGTAGATACGCTTTTTCCATCCCATAAGAACCATATTCATTCTCGATTTGGATCATGATAACAGGGCCACCGTTTGAAATTTGTAAAGGGAGGATCTTGGGCAGTAAGACATCATAGTATTTTTTGACTTTTGTCATAAATCGTTCATCCGTCGACCGCAAACGAATACCTGGTTCTTTTAACAACCAAGCGGGTAGACCGCCAAACTCCCATTCTGCACAAATATATACAGAAGGGCGTAAAATGACCATCAAGCTAAGTTGTTGAGCAAGTGCAACAAAAGCAGTGAAATCATTCATTCCTTCGAAGTTGAATTGTCCTTCTTTGGGTTCATGGATATTCCAAGGGATATAGGTTTCGACAGTATTTGCGCCTAATGCTTTCAAGTTATATAAGCTATCTTCCCATTGCGATTGAGGAAGACGGAAATAGTGGATGGCGCCACTGATCAATTTAATTGGCTGCCCATCTAAAAGAAAGTCTTCTTTTATTTCAAAAGTTTGCATGTTGGTTTCTCCTTACCAATATTTTTTCCACGAGGGTTTTGCTAAACGCATCAGAGCTTCTAGATAGAAATAATCGCCCCAAAGATTAGGTTCATCGATTCCTTTACCTTCTGCATGGGCATATACGCCATGTAGTAATAGACCTTCATTATCAGGTTCGGACAAAGATGTGTAATGTTCGCCTAATTGGTAGAGCATTCCTTTCGCTAATTCTTCAGACTGAGGATACGCTTCCATATTTGCGGCTTCTAATAATCCACAGGCGGTGATCGCTAAGGCTGAACTATCTTTGTCAGAAGGATGTTCATCTGTGAAATCAAAATCCCAATAAGGAACAAGGTCTTCTGGCAAATGTGCCAAAAAGACATCCACGATTGCTTCATAATTTGTAGGTAAAGACGAAGTTTTTAAATAACTTTCATTTAAAGGAATCCCAAGAACAGCCCAACTTTGGCCACGTGCCCAAATCGACTCATCGCTATTTCCCTGATGTGTGGCACCGTGAGTTGGTGTACCGGTTGAAGGATCAAAATAATACGTATGGAAAGTTGTTGCGTTTTCTCTAACAACGGTACGTAACACTGTTTCGTAATGTTTCTTTGCTACTTCTTGATAATGATCATTACCTGAAATCTCAGAAGTTTGGAACAATAAAGGTAAGTTGATCAATGAATCGATGATCAAGCGATATTCTTTTGGATCGCCATACGCGCCCCAGGCTTGGATAAATTGTCCTTTTTCTTGAAAACGTGCAAGTAAGACATCTGCGGCTTGAAGCAATTCTTCTTTGCATAATAAGCTGTTGGTTAACCGATAGCCTGCACCAGCAGATAAACTATATAAGAAACCAATATCATGATGATCTAATACGTGATGTGTGGTTAAACGCTCTTTGAAACTATGGATATTTTCCATGGCACGTACGAGAAATTTCTCTTTACCAGTCCATTCATAAGCCAACCATAACATGCCAGTCCAAAAGCCATTCGTCCAGTCATCATTAGGTTTGATCCGATAGATCCCATTTGTTGCGCAAGCCGACGGAAAATCTAGACCGTAGCGTGTCATATTATGTTCGATTTTTTGGCAACACCAATCAATTTGCTTCGCTAGCCAGGCGCTATCGACAGACTGACTTATGGAAATAAGGGAATCTTTTGTTTGTTGTAATCCCATCATACCACTCCTCTTAATTTATTAACATATTAACTTTAAACTAGTATAACCTAAATAATCAGAAAAAGCGAATGGCAAAATAAAAAAACAGAAAGATCGGAAAATAAATAACTTTATTTATTTTTTAAAGTAAGTAACTCCGATCATGGATAGATATATATAGTTAAGAAGGAATCCACAAAACGTTCAAAGAACGGTCTGATGGATTCCTTCTGGTTTTGCTTATTTAATTCAATGGGTGCGAAATTACGGCTATTACCGTTCTACTTATTCTGCTTCTACTTCGATTTTTGTTTTGAAATATTTCCAGTGCTTATAACTAATGATATATTCGGCTACGCTTCGATCGGCAAGAAAAGAATGCTTGACTTGTTTGACGACTGGTTCGCGAAAGCTTAACTTTAACAAGTTCAATAATTCTGGATCATCGGGAAAGACAATTTCATTCGTCTCAACAGATGAAAGAGAGAAGAGGTCGATCCCAAAATCTTTTCTCACTCTCTCGTAGATACTGGAGTATTGAGATAAGTCTTTACTAATAGGTTCCTTGACCAAACGTTTTGGCAGATGAGTGATATGCACAAGGAAAGGGATATCCTCAAAATATCGCACTCGTTTGATGCGATAATAAGAACCATTTTTTGGTAGTCCAAGTTCTTCTAAAATTTCAGGTTCTTGCGCTTCTTCTATCGAAACGACCTTGACCTTCTCTTTATCTAATGAATGTAATTCGATATCTGAGAATTTGACTGATTGAGAGACTTTTGATTTAGAAACAAAGGTCCCTTTCCCTTGGACGCGATAGAGATAGCCAGCGGTTGTAAGCTCATTCAATGCTTTAACGGCTGTGATCGAGCTGACAGAATATTTTTTCTTGATATCTGCTTCTGAGTAAAACTTATCTCCAGGAACAAATAAATGATTTTTGATTTCAGCTAATAATTCTTGCTTAATTTGTTCATATTTGGGAATCACCACATGAGACCTCCTTTTTTTGCGGTATTCAATTAATCTTACCATAACATGTTAACTTGTTTGTGGCAATGGATTAATTTTGGATCTAAATTTTTTAAGAAAAAATATAATATGTTAAGATGTTAGGTTTACGTTTGAGTTGATATGTGATATAGTGTACGTAATCAATAGCTAACATGTTAAGTAGCTTAGATGTTTATTTAAGGGGGAAGAGAGATGAGAAATATCTTATTGGTCAGTCATGGTAGCATGGCCGATGGAGTCAAAGCCAGTTTAGAGATGATCGTTGGCGTGCAAGAACATGTCTACACACTTTCTTTAAGACCAGATGGCGATAATTTACAATTTGAACATGAATTAACTGAGAAAATGAAAGCCCTTAACGGTTCGACCTTGATTATTGCAGATCTGCTAGGTGGGACACCATGTAACACAGCGCTAAAAAATTACCTAGAAGATGAAGAAGTTACAATTATTGCTGGGATGTCTTTACCTTTAGTCATGGAAGCGACCCTTAATCCACAAGCAACGATCGAGGCGTTGATCGATTTGGCACGCGGGGGTATCGTAGATGTCAAAAACAAGATGATCGCAACGGAAGCGGAAGAAACGCAAGCCGCAGAGGGAGATCTAGCACAATATAAGGAATTTAAAGGCAAAGCGAATATTGTCAATGTAAGGATTGATGAACGCTTGATTCATGGTCAAGTTGCAGGAATTTGGTCCACAAGTTTGAATACACAACGGATCATCGTGATCAATGATGAGGCAGCAATGGATTCTTTACAAAAATCTTCATTAAGAATGGCAGCGCCTACATCTATGCGGCTATCCGTTTTAACTGTTGCTGCGGCGGCAAAAAATGTTCAATCTGGCAAATATGGCAAGCAACGTATTTTTTTACTTTTTAAAAATCCAACAGATGTCTTGCGGTATTTAGAAGCGGGCGGTGAGCTGGCTGCAATTAATGTAGGAAACATGAGTCATAAAGAAGGTGCGAGAGAAATCACGAAAAGCATCAAGGTCATGAAAGAAGAAGAAGCAGTGTTTGAAGCAATCGCAGCCAAAGACATAAAAGTGACCGCTCAACTGGTACCAAATGATCCAGTCATCGATTTTATGGAAAAACTAAGAAAGTGATTTAGGAGGAAATAATCATGCAACATTTAGCCATGTATCAAATTATTCTTATTACAGTTTATGCTTTTATTGCAATCAATGATTCACTTATTTCAAATACGTTGACACAACCAGCCATTGCGGGAATGATCTCCGGGATGATCATGGGAGATTTAGAAACTGGCTTGATGGTAGGGGGAACCCTTCAATTGATGCGTTTAGGGATTGCGGCTTTTGGAGGTGCATCTGTACCCGACTTCTTTACTGGCGCTGTATTAGGAACGGCGTTTGCTGTTATTTCTGGTAAAGGGGCGGAATATGGGATCGGTCTAGCTGTACCAGTATCATTACTGATGCTACAGCTTGATGTCGTTGCTCGCTTCTGTAATGTCTTTTTGCTTCACCGTGTCGATCGTGCGATTGAAGATATGCGTATCAACAGTATCCCACGGTTAGTATTATCTGGTTCATTCCTATGGGGGCTTTCTCGAGCAATCCCGATCTTATTGATGTTACTAGTCGGTGATGCGGCAGTTTCAACAATCACAGAAAATACACCTGAATGGTTGATGAATGGATTGCGTACAGCAGGTGGCGTACTACCAGTTGTCGGTGTGGCCATCCTTTTACATTATTTACCAGCAAAACAGTATATTCCTTACTTACTTTTAGGTTTCTTCTTATCAGCATATCTACAAGTACCAATGCTTGGTATTTCAATCGTTGGTGTTATTGCTGCATTGTTAGTATTCAAACGAGATAACGAAAAAGAAGCAACTGCTCAAACAGTGACAACCACTGGAACACTTGAAGGAGGTTTTGATGGCGATGAGTAATCAAAAGTTAACGAAAAAAGAATTGAATGTCATCAGTTGGCGCTATATCCTTGGTAGCCAATTGAATTGGAACTATGAGCGTATGATGAGTACCGGTTATCTCTATGGTATTTTACCTGTACTGAAAAAATTCTATGGGGAAGACAAATCACAATTACAAGATATGATGAATACTCATAATCAATTTTTCAATACGAATGCAATTTTTGGGAACTTGATCATGGGGATCGATGTGGCAATTGAAGAAGAAGATGGTTACAAAGCAAAAGATACGATTGTCGCGTTGAAAACAGCGTTGATGGGTTCATTGGCAGGGGTAGGCGATTCATTATTCCATGTCATCTGGGGAACGATTTTTGGTTCAATCGCAGGTACATTGGCACAAAGCGGATCAGTCGTTGGCTGTGTGATCTGGATCATTGCCAATATCGCTTTACTTTTTGGACGAGCAGCATTATTACCACTTGGCTATAAGCAAGGAGTTAAATTAGTTACGACTCTGAAAAATAAACTAACAGCATTCACCAACGCAGCAACTGTTTTAGGGATCACAGTTATTGGTGCCTTGGTTCCGTCAGTTATCAAAGCAACGGTTCCTTTCGTTTACAAACAAAATGGGGTGGAGTTAGTTGTTCAAGATACATTAGATGCGATCTTACCTTCATTAGTACCGGTTTTATTAGTCTTATTGACTTACTGGATGTTAGGTCAGAAGAAATTGAATTCAACTCGCGTGATCTGGATCATTTTGATTCTTTCGATTGCATTAAGTGCTGCCGGGATCTTAGCTTAAATGATTCATAAAAAATGAATGAAGTGATCGCAAGGTCGTGATCCGATCTGCAAGAAAGAATCGTTCGAAATAAGAATGCGCCTTTCTTGCAGATTTTTTTAGTTCAAAAAATATCTATAATCAAAAAGGAGAACAAAATGAAGCGTTGGTCAACAAAATTAGTGGTGACATTAGGGTGTAGTTTATTCGTTGGTATTGGGTTAAGGTACAGTCAACAAGTCGGTGCAGAAGGAACACAGACTGACATGCAAAAAAATACGACATCAGGGAACTATGAGTCAGATTTTTCGCAGCATTTGGGTACTTGGCAAGACATTGTTGGAAAAGCAGATAAATATACCAACGAGAATGGGTTACAGATCGCAAACCAGAAAGTCAATCAACAATTTGAGTCTGTGTCGTTATTATTAGATGCAGGTGTCCGTAGCTCAGGTGATCTAGAATACACGTTTCTATATGAGGGACAGACCAATTTTGGACTAGTTTTTCGAGGAAACGATCAGACGACATCGAACTGGCAATCGTTTGCCTATATGCGCGATGGTGAATGGCAATTGGGGCAGCCTGGGGGGAAATGGTTGACAGCCATCAAAGGTCCTACACTGATTTCAGGACAAACCTATAAATTGTTACTAAGATATGAAGGAACATCGTTCCAAGCATATTTGAACGACCGTTTGTTGTATGAAAATCAAGAAGTTCTTTATTCTGATGGGACAACGATCAATGGGGACTGGTCAGGTTATTCAGGGATTCGGTTATTTGGGAATGAGAGTAAATTAACTATTTATTCCATGCGTAGTGGAGCGGTCAATAGTCTGCAAGTGGAAGAACCGACAGAAGAATTTCAAACAATGAAAGCAAACTGGAAAGATCAACTTGTGTCAACAACGACCGATTTAGCTAATCCAGCGATTGCCAATTATGTAAACGCTCTTTCTGACGAAGCAGAAAAACTTTACGAGACAATGAATCAAGATCCTGACCGCACGTATCTGTGGCCATTAGAATCTGGGAATACCGCTTCGGCAGATTTAACCACGCAATTTACAAAGTTGCAAAAACTAGCGTTAGCATATGGAACGAATGGGACAAGTTTTTATCAAGATGAAGTCATCAGTCAAGCGATTCAAAGTGGATTAGATTTTATGATCACAAAAAAAGGCTATGATGGAACAAAGTATCATGGCAATTGGTGGGATTGGCAAATCGGAGTAGCTCAAAAATTTGTGGCAATTTTGATGGTGCTGGATGAAGACGTACCAGAGGAGAAACTTCAAGAGTATACGGCTGTGTTGAGTAGATATGTACCCGATCCATTTAAACAACTCTACACAAAACCACAAGGAACTTTTGTCGCGCTTGATTTTATACCAAATTTTTCAACAACTGGTGCGAATCGCACAGATTTAGCGCAAACTGTCTTAGGACTAGGTCTCTTACAAAATGACCCAGCAAAAGTCACACAAGCAGTTGAAAGTATTACTGATGTCTTCGAACTAGTGACACATGGAGATGGATTTTATCAAGATGGTTCATTTATCCAGCATGAAACGATCCCTTATACAGGCTCTTATGGCAATGTACTAGTCAAAGGCGTAGGCCAAATTTTATCGATCGTCAAAGAATCTCGCTATACGTTGACAGCTGATCAAATAAAGTCCTTTGTTGATAACGTACAATCGGCATTTATCCCATTAGTGTATCAAGGTGAAATGTTGCCTTTAGTCAATGGTCGTTCCATTTCTCGAGTACCAGCAGCGACAAAAACGGGTTACGGATCGACAACGATGTACAATTTAATGATCGTGGCGAAATTTGCACCTGAAACACAGCAAAAAGCTTTACAAGAAGCAGTGAAATATTGGATGTTGTCTAATCCTAACTATTATTTGACAAATACGAGAGATTACAATGATTTGATGATGACAACGGAGCTATTGGCTAATACCACGGTGATGGGTAAGCAACTACCGTTCATCGGAACAAAGATGTACCATGCAATGGATCGGTTTGTCCAACGAACAGAGAGTTACCATTTAGGATTAAGCATGTATTCGAAGCGAATCTCTTCATTTGAAGCAGGAAATCTGGAAAATCAACGAGGCTGGCATACGTCTGACGGGATGATCTATCTTTACAATGATGACCAAGTCCAATTCGGTCCGAGTTATTGGCCAACAATCGATCCTTATCGTTTACCTGGTACGACCATCGATACAGTACCTTTAGCAGATGAAATTTCAGCATTTACTACAGTGACTTCAAATGAAACATGGGTAGGCGGTGCCGTTGCTGGAGATCAAGGTGTAGTAGGAATGGCTCTTAACAAAGAAGGAACAAAGAATAATGGAACGACCTTACCGATGAATGTACAAGGGAAGAAGTCATGGTTTACATTGGATGGGCAAATCATTGCCTTAGGTGCCGGTATTACAGGAGATACAACTGTTTCAATCGAAACAATTGTCGATAATCGTTTATTAAATGATTCGTATACGTATCAAGTACTTTCGGATACAGGAATGATTGATCAGTCACAACAAACGAAGGAGACATCTTGGTTATTGTTAGAATCAGATCATCAACATGCGTCGATCGGTTATTATTTCCCACAAAAGGAAACAGTCGATGTGATCAGTGAGACACGTACAGGTACTTATCGAGAAATCAATGAAGCATTTCCTAGTGATACACCCTATACAGGTGACTACCGCACCTTCTCAATCAATCATGGACAGCAACCAAAAGATGCAGAATATGCTTATGTGATGTTGCCCGGCAAGACTCAATCGGAATTAGCAGATTATGCAGCAAAACAGCCAGTTGCGATTTTGCAAAATACCAAAGAAATCCAAGCAGTCGAAGTGAAAACCTCTGGTTACTTAGGCATCAATTTTTGGCAAGAACAAGGCGGAGAAATGGTAGGGATCAAAACGAATAAACCAATTTCTTTACTAAAACAAACGAAGGCAGAACAAACAGTTTATACAATTGCCAATCCAACGCAACAAACTGAACCAGTAACACTTACTTTACCAAGTGATTTTACTGACGTGGTGTCTACGAGTGAAGGGATTGTCTATGATAGTCAAACCAATACGTTTACCATTGATTTCGGTCAATTCGAAAGCAAAGAGATCGTTGTCAAATAGCTCTACCTTTCTAGGTCATAATCAAACACAGATCAATTGAAAAAAACAGAAGCTTCCCAAACGTTTTCTTATTGGAGGAGCTTTTGTTTTTTTTATAAAGTACGCTCTTTCTTAAGCCCAATTGAGATCGCCGATGTCTGCATAAGAAAAGATCGCTAATGGAACACGAGAAAATCACTCATGGTCCATTAGCGAAGCTGTATTTTTAATATTTCAGTACATATTCCTTATTTGAGAGAATTGATTGTAGATGATATAAAGTAAAATATTGCTATTAGTGATAATAATATTTCCAAAGTTATATAAAAATACTTTTCTATAACTTTCAGATTGTAATATCTAAGAATATGAAGAAAGCAGACACCGAATAATAGATTGAGATAAAGTAATCCGCCACTATCTTTCAGATTAGTAACTAAATTTCCGACAATATTTATAATAATTGATAGTTTTAATAGCGCTAAAAACATTTCATTTTTAGTCCAGTTTTTATCGTGTACCAAATGTCCACCTACTTATTTTATAATAAATTCATATATAGCATCTGTAGTCTTTAGACCTACTATTTTATCTATGGTCTTTCCTTTTGAAAGTTTAATGACTGTTGGCACTGTATCCACGTCTAAGTTAGCTGAAAAATTACTTAGTGTGTCTGAGTTGTCTTTTCGAGCTTCATCAGTATT
Organism: Enterococcus pernyi; assembly: GCF_045371165.1. Taxonomy (NCBI): domain Bacteria; kingdom Bacillati; phylum Bacillota; class Bacilli; order Lactobacillales; family Enterococcaceae; genus Enterococcus; species Enterococcus pernyi. The sequence goes on along the minus strand of NZ_JBIQDM010000004.1, from coordinate 202,624 downwards.
GTAATAATAAATAGAGGTTTTATTTTTTGCTAGTATTTCTCTTAATAAAGGTTCAAATTCTTGACACTGAGGACAAGTGGGCCTACCAAAATAGATAATAGCATCCTCCTTCTTGTCTACCATTGCCTGCAATTGAGAATTACTGATTAGAGTTAATGTATTTTTAGGTTCTAATGGCTTTGAATAAAAGAAGAACCCAATTAGTATTAAAAGGATGCTCATAATTGAATAGATAGTAAATTTCTTGTTTACAATGCCTTTCATTTGTAAGTCCTCGATCAAAATAAATTTTTTTATAATTTAAAACAGCCGATAACACCTGTAATTGATGCACCACCTAAAGCAACAAAACCTGTTACACAAGCAACACATACTGGAACTACTGATAAGCAAGCAGCTGCACAGACTGGAGCAAGAATATTTGCGATTGTGCGACTAATATTTAAAACAATCATTAGACAAGCAACTTTCTCTACTAAACCTCTTGTTTGCTGTAATTGCCTTGCTTCTTTTTGAACATCTTGAAGTTCTTGCTGTAAGTCTTCATTACTAACAAATTTTTCTTCAAGAATTTGATGATTTGTTTGAGTCCCATTAGAATACAAATTGATTTCAAAGGTATCTTTTACTGATTTGGAAATAAGAGTTTCTTGATAACCTTTTAAATTTTTATTCATGTCGTATACAGCAGTGACATTACTAAAGAAATTGAGATTACTGTCAACTATTGGTACAGTGATTGTATAGTAATCTTCTGTTCCAGTTTCGCCAGAAACTTGCAAGACAGTCACGTTAGTGAAATCCAGCATAAAATTGTTTGCGTGTAATGAAAATGTATTCCCTAGATTAGCTTTAAACGCATTAGTAATACTAGATTTTTCATTATCACTTACACCTTTTGCTGTATCGGACAACGTTACCATGCTTTTAACAATTTTAGTTGCCTCATTTGAATTCATGCCAGTGATATTGATTGGATTTTTGGCAAAGTAATCGTTAATTGTAGTCTCAGTGCTATTGGTACTCTGATTTGTCGAAATAGTGATATCTGAAGCATTAGTAATTTCTACTGCAGCTGGTAAAAAGAATGTTCCTATAATTATGAGCGATACCATTCCTGTTAATAATTTTGTTTTAATTTTTTTCTTTATCATGAGTTTTATCCACCATTCTTTGGACTTCTTTTTCTTCTGAAAAGGTTGTATTCTACTTTTCATAATAATCTAAATCACATAATCTAAAAATTTCACTTTTATTAATTCAACATAATCAACCTATATCGATCACTCCCAACAATTCTCCTTAAACTTTGAGCTTATTTAACCTCCAATCAACCAAAGTATACGCCTTCATTTTGATTTTATTTTGTACCTCATATTATTCTCCTTTCCCTTTTTTTCTACAAATACATACTATATTAAAAAAATGGTATAATTTATCATGTGGCTCAAAGTCACATAGTTAGAAAATTTAGAGAAAGTGAGAAGAAAATCATGATTTGGAATTATGGAAGTGTATATAGAATGATAAGAAAATCTAAAGGTATCTCACAAAATAATATATGCAATGGAAATCTAGAACGTTCAACCCTCTCTAAGTTTGAGAGCAAGAATAGAGTATCGTCATTCGATACAATGCAGTATCTATTAGAACAAGTCAATGTATCGTTTAATGAATTTGAATATATTTGTAATGAATATAATAATAGTGAAAGACAAGAAATATTAGTTGATTTTTATTCCTTGGTATCTAATGCGCAACGAAGTAAGATAGATATGTTAATTAAACGATGTGAAAGATATTTAAAAAATAATAATGATTATAAAATTAACGAGATAAATCATATTTTACATATTTTTATAGAACTAAATGAACTAAATAAATTAAATTTTTCAGACATAAGTATGAAATTGGCAACTATTGTATGGGATAGGATTTCTTTGATTGATACTTGGACATACGATGATATCAGGACCATCAATTTTATTTTTTACTTTTTACCTTTAGAAACAATCAAAAGCATTGTTCCAAAAATGTTACGAAGTTTAGAGAAGTATAATAAATTAAATGAAATATCAATTCTACGTTTGTCAATATTAACTAATTTTTCAACAATATTTTTAGAGAACGCTATGTATACTGAATGCAAAAATATACTAGATTATGCACATAGTTTTGCTGAAAATGCGAAAAGATATGATTACCTTGGGGTTATTATGGTTAGAAAATCTATCTGTGAACAAAAGTCGGAAGAAGTGACTAAGTGGCTAGAATTTTTATCTATGGCGAGTGAAGAAGCTATTGTTACCGAATTGAAAAAAGAGATCAGCCGACATTTAGTAGGGAATTCTTCTAAATAAGGTTAGCTGAAATAAATCTAGCCTACAGGATAATTTTTTTGTGATTAAATATGACTAAGTAACGTGATTTTAAAACAATGAGAATCATAAACTAATTTATCTGTATTCGGTGAGGAGAATATAGGGATCTTAAAGCATGTAGTCAAATACAGATCAATTGAAAAAAAACAGAAACTTCCCAAACGTTTTCTTATTGGAGAAGTTTCTGTTTTTTTATAAATATGCTCTCTTATGCCCATTTGAGATCGCCGATAAAGTTGATATTCAGCCATAAAGAATAGTCAGAGAAACCTTCAGTTACTTTGTGGTTGAGTTTATCTCTTAGATGATCTTGCGCGCGGATACTATCTAATTCACTGTCGGGTAAAATCACGATATCTAGTTCAAGAATGACTTGATCCCCGACTTTTGCGATTCGTAAGACATAGGTTTCGATGGCGATATTTTGCAAGAGCTTATCAACTACAAACAATATTTTTTCGCGTAATTCATATTTTGGGGGTGCATAAGTAAGTTCTAATGTGGCATTTTTGATTTCAGTCACCGATAGATAAATATAGAAAATAGTGATTCCAATGGAAATCACAGGGTCGATCAGTTGGGCGATTGCAATGTAAGATGTTTTTGCGAGCAACCCAGAGGCAATGATGGAAACCACTACCCCTAAACTAAACAGAAACCCGAAACGCCATTGTTCCAGCTCCACCTTATAAAAGGAATGATTGATCGGATTTTTTTTCAAATAAAGATAAAAGACAAAACAAAAGAGTGTCCCAAACAAAGAAAAAGGCAAACCAATCGCTAAATCAACGTAGGTATCTGCATAAAGCAAACTGAAAAAAGACTCAATCAGGCCATAGGAAGAAATCAATAGGATGACACTGTATTGGATAAAAACAACCAAGGGCATCAGTGATTCCTTTCCAAATGGAAAACGTTCAAAATCTTGTGTCTGGATAAACTTAGCAATATATAATGCGATCAGAGACATCAGCGCACCGACCATCGTATAGACACCATCAAGCAAGAGGACATTGTAATTGATCATCAATCCTGTAAGTAGCGCTAAAAGACCATAAACGGTTCCTGCAATGATGGAGGCGGTTAATAATTTTTTTATTTTTTGCGTATTTTTCATATAACTAAAACCCTTTCTGGAATAGATGCTTTTTTGAGAATCATACTGATTATAATAAAAGATGCGAATAAATACTTGCGGTTAGAGTCGTTCTAAGCCTTATACTTTACTCATCTTATCAAAGGAGGAGCGTTGTACAAGTAAAAAATCAAAACTAGAGGTGGAAATAGATTGAAAAAAAACGTATTGATCCTTGGTGCATCAGCACCAATTGCTAAATATAGCTATGAATTTTTAAAAAATGATCCTACTGTGAATGTCACTTTATTTTTGAGAAATCCGGATAAAGTCTTTGATAAGGAGCGAAGTATCATTGGTGATGCGATGAATCTAGATGATTTGGTTCATGCAATGAAAGGCATTGATATCGTTTATTCTTGCTTAGGTCCTTACAATATGGTGCCTTTAGCTAAACATGTGATCGAGGCGATGAACCAGAATAAGATCAAACGCGTATATTGGATGGCAACACTTGGGATCTACGGTGAAGTTGACTTCAATGACGAAGAAGCAGTTGCAGAGTTGGGCGACTATCGCGATCCTGATACTTATTTAGGGGACCAGCGTATTGCAGCAGATTTGATTGAGAACAGTCATCTAGACTTTACCATCATCCGTCCTAATTGGTTAACCGATAAAGAGATTGTTGAGGATATTCGTATCGAGAATAGAAACGGAAAAAGTTACATTGGTGAAATCAGCCGACAAACTGTAGGGAAATACCTAGCAACTTTGATCAACGAGCCAACTACTCATATGTATGACTCTATTGCATTAACAGCAAAGGAAAAAATACACGAGTAAAAAATAATTGAGGTTTGACAGAAATTTTCAGCTTTGAAATAAGGCAGGACCCCCAGAAAGCATTCTTTGATTTTCTGGGGATTCTGTCTTACTATTTTTTGTGATGATCGAAAGGAAAGTAGTTAAGACAAACGTAAGATTCACTTTTGTCTGTCACCATACAAACAAATCAACGGGAAGAATTAACGAAACCACTTCGAAAATAAGGCAACAGCTACAAAAATTGGAAGAGCAATTTTTATAGCTATCGCCTTATTTCATGAGGCTAAACGCTTCGGTGCAATATCGGATCGCTGATTCTTTGATGGCGACTATCCAGCCTGAGTGGGAAGCGTGTTGGCACAGTCCAATTGATTGAACATTTTATAAAGATTGTCAAAACTTGTTTCGATCATATTAGATACTGCTTCGTCGGTGTTCGAACCAATATGTGGAGTAATGATCACTCGCGGATACATATCGATCAGCGCCTTAGCTGTTGCATCGATCAATAAGGGATCTTCATCAAAATTTTTGTTGAAAATCAGCGCTTCATTAGGCAAGACATCTGTACCAAATCCAGATAGTTTTTTGCTTGTCAACGCATCAAGGATTGCTTGATTATCCTGTAACTCTCCTCTAGCAGTGTTGATCAAAATCGCATCATCCTTCATTTTTTCGATAAAATCTTCATTAATGAAACGTTCATTTTTACCGGGGATGTAAGGAATATGGATACTGACGATATCACTTTCTGCCAGTAAGTCATCAAGCGACTTAAATTCGATGAATGCTTTTGCTTCTTCACTTGGATATAGATCATTACCAATCACCGTTGCGCCTAATCCTTTGAAAAGTTTTGCTTCTGTTAGTCCGATGTTCCCCACGCCAACGATTCCAACTGTACAGTTTCGGACTTCTTTACTGAACATAAAGCGATCAATCGTAAAATTATAAGCAGCTGTTTTATTCGTTGTATGAGTTGTTCTACGTAAAAGCATCATTGCTAAAGTAACAGATAATTCAGCGATTGCATTTGGTGAATAAAATGGTACATACGCGACTTGCATTCCATGATCGTGAGCTGCTATTAAATCAATATGATTTGTCCCCACTGTACGCGTGAGGAGGAACCTGATCCCGAATTGGGCAAAGCGTTCGATATTCATGCGATTTGCTAAACAATTTCCTCGAACGATGATGGCATCCATTCCTTTTGCTTCTGCGTAATTTGTCTCATTTAATAAATCTTCTACTAGTTTCAAGTTGAATCCGTGGACATTCAACTGCTGAAAGAGAGATCTTTCAGCAGGGCGAACACCATAACATACAACATTTAAATTTTTCATAGTATAGTTTCCTTTCGTTAATTAATTATATAATGTGGGTTAATTTCCAATCAAGTTTAAGACGATGATCCAGATAGGGATTAAGACGATCGAGAAGAGTGTAGAAAGTAAAGAGGCATTAGAGGCAAGTACTGCTTCTTTTTCAAAATTGATGGCATAAGCAACCGCAACTGTTGCAGCTGGAGTAGCCATCATAATGATCATCGTACTTAGACCAACTGAATTCACTGGTAAAATATTCATTGCGTTCAACAGTAAAATTGAAAGTAAAATCACAAGTGGGAAGACAATGACTTTGATGAATGAATAGTACCAAGAGGTGTGACTGCTGAGGGTTTTTCCGAATGGCAGATCGCCTAATGTGATCCCGATTGCCAACCAAGCGAGTGGGGAGGCTAAACTAGAGAGGAACGTCAAAGGTTTAAATAGCCATGGCAACGTCTGATCGATTCTTAAAAAAGCAACAGATTCAGAACTAGACTGAGCAATTTGAGGTAAGCTATCTTGGAAGAGCCAAATAAATAATCCGATAAACGTTGCCAATACGATTGGGTTCAAGATCATTTCTCTAATATTCTTGCGTGCCATTTTCAATCTGCTCATCTTTAGATAAGCATAAGAGTATAAAAAGATACGATAACCAATGTTAAAAATCGATGCGTACAAAATCCCTTCTGCGCCAAAAACTGCACCGACGACAGGAATACCGAAGAATGTTGTTGACCCGAAAATAGAGAGTACACGCAATGTGTCTTCTTTATTTGGTGCATATCTAAAAAAGAAGAATTTACTTAGAAAAATCAAGAAAACGTGGACTAAGATTCCGAGAATCAAAATGTTGATTCCTTGATTCAATACTTCATCATTCAATTCCTGCATAAACGAATTAAAAGCTAATGCAGGAATTGCGACAGTTAAGACGACCTTAGACAAAGTCTTTCCGACATCTGATGAGAAAACCTCACGCTTTCTTAAAAAGTAACCTAATAATATAATAAACAGTGTGGAAGTGATCGCACTGATAATTTCCATGTTGATGACATTGCTTAATGTTTCTGATAGTGACATTTAAATTTTCCTCCTCAATTCTTGTGAATGTTTTAATTTGTTTATTTAATCAGCTGTGCATGTGTACCACTCCTCCTCAATTACATCCTAGAGGTTAGAATCGTTATAAGGTCAATATGCTTTACAAATAAAATCACAAAAGTATTTTTTCTTCTATATAAGTGATTTTTTTACTTTTTTAATGTAAGCGATTTTATTAAAAGAATAAAAAAAAGATTGACCTTAGAGTTGTTCTACCCTTTAGTCTTAACATGTAAACAGGAAAGCAGATAAAGGAGAGAATAATATGAACAATCGCAAGAAAAAGTATTTTTGGCATCCGATGACGGATACTCGAGCAAGTGAAGAAGAAACAATCGTTATCGAACGTGGAGATGGGAATTTTATCTATGATGATACGGGGAGAAAATTACTCGATGGTGTTGGTGGATTATGGTGTATGAACGTTGGTCATAATCGCCCTGAAATGAACCGAGCAATTGCTGATCAAATGGAAAAATTATCTTACTATCAATTGTTTACGAATATTGCCCATCCCAAGGCATATGACTTGGCAGAAAAAATCATTCAAATGACGCAAGAAGAAGAGATGGCGAAAGTATTCTTTACTTCTGGAGGAAGTGATTCAGTAGATACTGCTTTAAAAATCACAAGACAATACTGGCAAGCAGTAGGTAAACCGACAAAGAAAGTATTTCTGTCATTGGAAAAAGCCTATCATGGGATGCATTATGGTGGAACGTCGATAGGTGGCAACCCAATCTATCGGGAATTTATTGGTCCAGGTTTACAAGATTGTGTACGTGTCTCTTCCCCGCATTTGAAGAAAAATAATTGGAATTGCCAAGATCCAGAAGAATTGACAAAACACTGTATCGCTGAACTAGTTGAAACGATTGAACAGATTGGCGCAGATCATATTGCTGCATTTATTGCTGAACCGATCCAAGGTGCTGGCGGTATCATCGTTCCACCAACTTCTTATTGGCCAGCTTTAAGGGAGGTTTGTGATACTTATGATATTTTATTGATTGCAGATGAAGTGGTGACAGGTTTTGGCCGTTCAGGACATCTTTTTGGTAGTCGTGGCTGGGGCATCAAACCAGATGCTATGGTTCTAGCGAAAGGATTATCTTCTGGGTATGTTCCACTAGGGGCTACTGTTTTTAACAAACGCATCGTTGAAGGCATCGAATCAGCGACCAATGGAGCTAATGTCATTATCCATGGGCATACTTACGGTGGACATCCGCTCGGCTGTGTGGCAGCATTAGAAGCTTTACGTATTGTGGAAGAAGAAAATTTAGTTGAAAATGCCCGTGAAGTCGGTGCATATTTATTGGAACGTCTAAAAGGACTTGAAGGAACATATGACTGCATTAGTGATGTTCGTGGAAAAGGCTTGATGATCGCTATCGATTTTGAGAATACAGGGAAATATGATGTGGAACAAACAGCAAAGAATGTACAAGCCGTGGCTGATTATGCCATCAATGCAGGCGTCTTGCTACGTGATGAATTACAAACGATTATCATTTCACCATCGTTGACCTTTTCAAAGGAAAACGCAGATCAACTATTCGATGCGATTCATATGGGCTTTGAGAAGTGGCAAAAGCAACAATAATTCAAAGGAGGATATAATATGACAATCATTGGTGTACCAAAAGAAATCAAAAATTCAGAGAAACGTGTAGGCGTGACACCCGCAGGAGTCAAAGAGTTAGTAACAGCAGGTCATATCGTTTATGTAGAAGAACGTGCAGGGGAAGGATCAGGCTTTACAGATAGTCAATACCGTGAAGCTGGCGCTCAGATCAAAGCTGATCCAGAGACAGTCTGGTCGGCAGAAATCGTCGTGAAAGTCAAAGAACCACTAGCATCAGAATATCAATACTTTAGAAACGATTTGATTTTGTTTACGTACTTGCATCTAGCCGCAAATCTTGAATTGACTGAAGCATTGATCAAGTCTGGAACAACAGCGATTGCCTATGAAATGGTTACGAAAAACGGAGCATTCCCATTACTCGCACCAATGAGTGAAGTCGCTGGCCGTTTAGGCGGTCTATTGGGTGCGGAGATTTTAGCGAAGCAAAGTGGAAAATTGATTTCAGGTGTAACAGGTGTTTTACCGGTTCAGGCAACTATTTTAGGTGGTGGGATCGCCGGAGTGAGTGCGGCACATTACTTGCACGGATTAGGAGCAGATGTGACGATCTTAGATATCAATGTCGACCGCTTACGTGAATTGTCAGAGATGTTTAATGGACAAGTAAAAACCCTCTACTCAAGCCCAGCGAATATTGAGAAAATGGCATTGACTAGTGATATCGTGATTGGTTCAGTCTTATTACCAGGTAAAAAAGCCCCACATCTTATCACAGAAGAATTAGTGAAGCAGATGAAAGAAGGAACGATCTTGGTGGATATTGCGATTGACCAAGGCGGCTGTTTTGAAACGAGCCAGCCAACCACCCATGAAGAACCGACTTTCGTTAAACATGGAGTGATCCACTACTCGGTTGCGAATATGCCAGGTTTAGTTCCTCAAACGTCTACGTTAGCTTTAACGAATGTCACGATGAGATATATCAAGGGCTTAGCCTCCCAATCACTGACAGAAGTCATCCAAACGTATCCAGAGATCCTACCAGGAATCGGTACCTATAAAGGAAAACTGACCTGTCCTGAAGTGGGGGAAGTCTTTGAGCGAACCGTTGACGATATTCGTGAGCTCGTTTAAAAATTTTCTAAAAAGTGAGGGAAATACAATGACTAAAAAAATTCGTATGGTCCAAGTCGGCTGTGGAAAAATGTCGAAAGAGATTATCAAATATGCCATGGCAAAAGATATTGAAATCGTTGGAGCTGTAGACAATCGTCCAGAGGCGATCGGTCAGGATCTGGGGCTATATTTAGGATATGACCAAGCTTTAGGAGTGAAAATCTCTAACGATCCCCATGAAGTATTTCAAAACTGTGATGCCGATGTGGCATTAGTCACGATAGCTAGTTATATCAAAGATTTCATGCCAAGTTTAGAGATACCCTTGACCTATGGAGTCAATGTTTTAACAATCAGTGAAGAAGCTTTATATTCTTGGACGACTTCGGTTGCAGAAACCAATCGTTTGGATAAAATCGCAAAAGCCAACAACGTTACGATTTCAGGAACAGGAATGCAAGATATTTACTGGGTGTTGTTTCCAACGCTGCTGGCTGCTGGCATGAATGATGTACAAAAAATCAGTGGGGAAGTTAGTTATGATGTCGAACACTATGGGAAAGCGTTAGCGGAAGCGCATGGTGTGGGCTATGATCAAGTAAAATTTGACAAAGAAATTGCCAATGCAACCGATTTGCCTTCCTATTCTTGGATGACCGCAGAAGCCATCTGTGCCAAAATGGGTTGGACGATCAAACGCATTGCTCAAAAGAACGTTCCAATCGTTTTAGATAAAGATATTCCATCGAAAACAATGGAACGGCCGATCAAAGTAGGCGAAGCGATCGGCATGTCTGCCGTTGCAACGATTGAAACGGTACAAGGTCCAGTGGTGGAAGTCGGTTGTACTGGGAAAGTCTATCAGACAGGTGAAGGCGATTTATGTACTTGGTCGATCGAAGGAACGCCAAGTATGCAATTTGAAGTGACCAAACCAGATACACCAAAGCATACGTGCGCTACGTTGATTAACCGGATACCTACGGTGATCAATTCAAACGCAGGCTATGTCACGATCGATCAATTGCAACCTGTCGAATATATGACGTATCCAGCACATCTTTATTTAGATAAAAAATAGGCAGAACTAAGGTTGGTAGTTGGTTAAAGAGAAACAAAAAAAGAGCGAGGATGCAATATCCAAGCTCTTTTTTTGTTTAGTCTAAACCAATCAAGTAATCTTCATCTTTCATCGCTTCTACGTTACCTAATAGGTAGCCGTTTCCGACTTGAGAGAAGAAATCGTGGTTACTTGTACCAGTAGAGATCCCATTCATCACGATTGGGTTGACATCGTTTGCTGTATCAGGGAATAGTGGGTCCATTCCTAGATTCATCAATGCTTTATTTGCATTGTAGCGTAAGAATGTTTTGACTTCTTCCGTCCAACCGATTGGATCATATAATTCTTCTGTGTAGCGCTCTTCGTTTTCGTATAATTCATATAACAAATTATACATCCAGTCTTTCAATGTTTCTTGTTCTTCTTCAGGTAATTCGTTGTAACCTAGTTGGAATTTATAGCCAATATACGTGCCATGGACAGATTCGTCACGAATGATCAACTTGATGATCTCTGCCACGTTGGCTAATTTATTATTTCCTAAATAATAAAGTGGTGTATAGAATCCTGAGTAAAATAAGAAGGTTTCTAAAAAGACACTCGCAATTTTTTTCTCTAACGGCGTACCGTTTTTGTAGATCTCATTGATACGCTCCGCTTTTTTCTGTAGATAAGGATTGGTATTCGTCCATTCAAAGATTTCTTCGATTTCTTTTTTCGTATTCAATGTACTGAAGATCGAAGAGTAACTTTTCGCATGGACAGACTCCATAAATTGGATATTGTTCAATACCGCTTCTTCATGGGGCGTGCGGACATCTTTACGTAATTGATCCATCCCGCTTTCTGATTGGACGGTATCAAGTAAAGTCAATCCACCAAATACGTGACCAACTGTATCTTTTTCTAATTGGGAAAGCGTACGCCAGTCGTCTAAGTCATTTGACAAAGGGATACGTGTGTCTAACCAAAATTGCTCAGTTAATTTCTCCCAAGTCGATTTATCAATGATATCTTCAATTTCATTCCAGTTTATCGCTGCATAATAAGTTTCTGACATGAGAATGCTCCTTTATTAAAATCCAGTAACGGGTTCTATCACTAAGTGAAATTAGATCACACAGCTTTCACATTGGTTGCTGCCGATTTCTTCTGCATCGTCTGTAAACGTACGTACATAATAAATCGATTTGATTCCTTTGTGGAAAGCGTAGTGTCTTAGAATATTTAGATCACGTGTGGATTGTTTTGTCGTTTCTTTCCATTCGTACAAACCTTCTGGGATTTCTGAACGCATAAACAACGTCATACTCATTCCTTGATCCACATGTTTTTGTGCTGTGGCATAAATATCGATCACTTTACGCATATCCATATCATAAGCAGAAGTGTAATACGGGATTGTTTCATTTGATAAATAAGGCGCTGGGTAATAGATTTTCCCAATTTTCTTTTCTTGGCGTTCTTCGATCATACGAGTGATCGGATGGATACTTGCACTAGTATCATTGATATAAGAAATAGAACCATTAGGTGCTACAGCTAAACGATTTTGGTGATACAAACCATCTTTCATGATTGCTTGCTTCAAGTTTTCCCAGTCTTGGGCAGTCGGAATAAAGATACCATCAAACAAAGCAGCAACTCGTTCAGATTTTGGTTGGAATTCGCCAGTGACATATTTATCAAAATAAGTGCCGTCTGCATAAGCTGATTTTTCAAAATTATGGAAGACTTGTTTTCTCTCACGTGCGATATTGTTACTTTCAATAAGTGTCCAGTAATTCAACAACATGAAATAAACATTGGTAAAATCAATTGATTCTTCGGAACCATATTCCATTTGCTCTTTGGCAAAATAAGTATGAAGTCCCATGGCACCAAGTCCGATCGTATGATTCAATTTGTTCCCGTTTTGGATCGGTGGAACCACGTCAATGTCTGAAGCATCTGTGATATACGTCAATGCACGAGTCATCGTGCGGACAGAGCGACCAAAGTCAGGGCTATCCATCAAATTGACGATGTTTGTAGAACCTAAGTTACATGAGATGTCTGTCCCTAACTCTTCATATTCTTGCTTGCCATTGATGACAGAAGGTGTCTGTACTTGTAAAATCTCAGAACATAAGTTACTCATGATAATTTTACCGTCTACAGGATTTTCACGATTTGCCGTATCAATATTGATGATATACGGATAACCAGACTCTTGTTGTAATTTAGAGATTTCATTTTCTAAATCACGGGCTTTGATTTTTTGTTTACGGATATTTGGATTTGCGACTAAATTGTCATATTCCGCAGTGATATCTACGTAAGAAAATGGCACACCATATTCTTTTTCCACACTATAAGGACTGAATAGATACATTTCTTGGTTTTTACGTGCTAATTCATAGAATTTATCTGGGACGATCACACCAAGTGATAAAGTCTTCACGCGAATCTTTTCGTCTGCATTTTCTTTTTTTGCTGAAAGGAACATCATGATGTCTGGGTGGAAGACGTTTAAATAAACGACACCCGCACCTTGACGTTGTCCTAATTGGTTCGAATAACTAAAGCTATCTTCAAACAATTTCATGACTGGAACAACACCGCTAGCTGCACCTTCGTATCCTTTGATCGGCGCTCCGGCTTCACGTAAGTTAGAAAGTGTGATCCCAACACCACCACCGATTCGTGAAAGTTGTAAGGCAGAGTTGATCGAACGACCGATTGAATTCATATCATCCGTTACTTGAGTCAAGAAACAAGAAACAAGTTCACCACGACGTTTACGTCCAGCATTCAAAAATGAAGGGGTTGCTGGTTGATAACGTTGGTGGATCATTTCATCAGCTAAAGCTAAGGCTAGTTCTTCGTCGCCATTCGCAAAGTACAACGCATTGAATGCGACACGATCTTCATAAGATTCCAAGTAGGCAGAACCATCATTTGTTTTTAACGCATATTGAGAGTAGAACTTATAGGCTGCCATGAATGATTTAAATGTAAAGTTTTGTTCGAATAGGAATTGATAAAGTTTTTCAATAAATTCACTACTATATAATTGAATGAACTCTGCTTCTAAATATTGGTTGTCGATCAAATACTGGATTTTGTCGATCACTGTTGGAAACGTCATCGTATTTGGTTTGACATTTTCTTCAAAAAAAGCAGCTAAAGCTTCTTTATCTTTATTTAAAGGGATTTGCCCGTTGACTGGTCGATTGATTTCATTGTTCAGCTTAAAGTAGCTGACATCTTTTAGATTTTTAAGACTCATACATACGCCCAACCTTCTTTTTGATTTTGATGATACGTGTTTGACCACAAGATATAGTGGTGTTCATTGCTGTAAAAAAGGATTTGGGGAGGTTACGGACAATATCCGTAAGTCCATCAAATCCATGGTGGCAGAGGATCAAGTAAATCCTCGATCTATTTGACAACTGTTTGAATGATTCTTAGCTAGCTAAGTGACGTAGTTGATCTGGTCTGAAACCAATGACAGTCGCTGCGTCTGAAGTGATGACCGGAACACTTTGGAATCCTTGGTCTTTTAACCATGAGATTGCTTCAGGTTGCTCGTCGATATTTACTTCTTCAAAGTCGATTTTATTTTCAGCTAAAAAGCGTTTCACCATTTTACATTGCATACAATTATTTTTTGAAAAGATTTTTACGTTCATTATTATTTGCCTCCTTGCTCGTGTGTTTTCTCTATAATCAATAGTATAAATCTATTAGTAAAAAAGTCAATCAACAAACACTACATCTTGTGTTGTGGAAATTGTGGAATACTATGTTTTGTGGTTTTTGAAAAACAATGAAAACAAGTATCTCGTGCAGATTCGCTTGTATTAATACAGAAATGCTTGTGGAAAACTCCGTTAAAAAATATTTTTTTAACCTTTGCTTGCCAATAAATGAATGTTCGATCGAAAAATCACAAACGAAAAAGGTATGCAAAATGATGGAAAGAAGAAGAGAAATAAATGCAGATCAAAACCAGAAGAAAAAGGTATTTATACATTTTAGAGATAGAAATTTTTTCACAAAACGAAAAATGATCATGAAGTGTCTAAGGATCATCGAAAAGAGAAACCCGAATCAAAATAGCAAAAGTCAAAAGAGTACTCACTATATATAGTAGTAAGATGATAAATGTTGTAAAAATTGAACTAACAATATTTTTTTAATTTTTAATAACGATGTTATGTTTAAAAATTGGTTAATTGTCATGTTATCTGTTTTTTTATTCCTAGATTTTTGTTTAAATAGAGCCAACAGGACGTCTTGTTGATGCTTTGAAAATTCAATAAAAGGAAGCGATCCAAGATGCGTACAATGGTCAAATGGGTAGGTGTTATTTGTTTTACTTTACTAGTTTACGTTGGAGGAACAGCACAGGCAACTTCGATTCCAATCAAACCTACGATTACTGAAAAAAATCAACATGTGTTAGGTAGCAGCAACCAATTCTCAGAGTCATTCACTCGAAGTCTGACAGACGATTCAGGAATCTCCGCTGCAGAACCAGGCAGACCAGCTAAAGATTTTATTGACATATCTTCCAATAATGGCAAGATATCGAGTGAAGAATTTCAAACGATGAAAACCTACGGCATTAAAGGGGTAGTCATAAAATTGACTGAAGGAGACTCGTATAAAAATCCGCTTGCTCCTGAACAGATTGCTTCAGCCGTTGCGGCAGGCCTAAAAGTAAGTGTCTATCATTATGCGTGGTTCAATGAAGAAGCTGACACAAAAGGGGAAGCTCAGTTTTTATTGGATTATATGAAAGAGTTGAACCTGTCATCGTCAACTGTTGTTGTCAACGATAGCGAAAATCCAAAGATGAACGTGGACAAAGTGACAGATAATGCATTGGTTTTCCAAAAAGCGATCCAACAGGGAGGCTATCAAAACGTCGCCCACTATTCGAGTGCTTCTTGGTTCACCGAAAACAAATTGGATATGACACGTCTAGGAAAAGAAAATTGTTGGGTTGCACAGTGGCCCTACGATCCTTCTGATAAAAATCCTTTGCATACAGATACAGCAGCTTGGCAGTGGGCAAGTGATCTTTATTTCCCAGAATTTCCTAGCCGTCATTTTGATGTAAGTAGTGACTATTTGAAAAAATTTACAAGTTAAATGAAATTTATTTTTTAGCGCAAGAAACAAAAAGACAACCACGAAAATTTTTTGATTTTCGTGGTTGTCGCTTTATTCTCGAAGTGAGTGATACGAACTGTTTAGTTTGAGAAATCAACTGATAACTACCGGATTTCTTGTATAGAAGAAAAAAATAAAACAAGTTTACTTTTGCTTCTTTGAAGCGTCCATAGTAAGATGTTAGCTGACAAGTAGATGAAAGAGGAAGAATAAAATGAGTGAAAAAACCAAACTGGTTCGCCCACGTTATCAACAGATCGCTGTTGATTTGGCTGAACGAATCGTAGAAAATCGTTATCAAATCGGCGAGAAGATCCATGCAAGATCCACTTTAGCAAGCACGTATAACGCTTCGCCAGAGACGACTCGTAAAGCAATCAATGTTTTGGTCGATCTGGGGATCATGGAAGTTCGTCATGGCAGTGGCGCGTTTGTAGCATCTAAAGAAAAAGCAAAGGATTTCCTTTTACAATACCAAGATGTGCAATCGATCCAAGAAACAAAAGCAGAAATCATGGAAAGCGTGAAAAAACAACAAGAAGAATTGAACCATTTTTCACAACTATTGGATCAACTGGTGAGCCAAACGAAACGAATACATAAGATGAACCCACTTCTGCCTTTTGAACTTGCTTTGACAGAGGAAGCGGCTCACTTAAACCAATCCATCAGCGAATTGAATATTTGGCAAGCCACTGGTGCAACAGTGATTGCAATTTCCCACGATCAAGAACTGTTGGTCTCGCCTGGTCCATATGCTAAATTTTCAGCGGGGGATACTGTCCACTTTATTGGGAACGAGTATACGCTGCAACGAATGACAAACTTTTTTTATCCAGATGGGCAGTGAACGAGCGGATAAGAAAAATCTCATTTAATTCTAATTTTGGTCAATCCCTATACTGATAAGGGATTGACCATTTTTTTGTATAGTTTCACTAAGAATAGAGATGCTTGAATTTTGACAAAGTGACTACATGGTGTTATCGTAGTGTGGTCACTTTTTTCAGAAAGAAAAATGAATTTACATACAAAGGAGAATTTGTTTGGTAAAAGTAGAAGTCAAAAACTTAACGAAAATATTTGGTAAACGAACACAAACTGCTTTGGAAATGATGAAAAAGCACCAATCGAAAACAGAGATTTTACAAAAAACCGGCGCAACTGTCGGTGTATATGAAGCGAGTTTTGATGTACAAGAAGGTGAGATCTTCGTGATCATGGGACTTTCGGGGAGTGGGAAATCAACCTTGATCCGTCTATTGAATCGTTTGATTGAACCAACATCTGGCAATATCTTGATTGATGGAGAAGACATCTCAACACTTAGCAAAGAAGAACTTCGCGAAGTTCGTCGTCACAAAATCAACATGGTGTTCCAAAACTTCGGTCTATTCCCACATCGTACGATTTTAGAAAATACAGAATACGGTCTTGAAGTTCGCGGTGTTCCTAAAGAAGAACGTCAAGCTAAAGCAGAAAAAGCGTTAGAGAACTCAAGCTTGTTATCCTTTAAAGATCAATATCCTAGTCAATTATCTGGTGGGATGCAACAACGTGTTGGGTTAGCCCGAGCATTGGCAAATGATCCAGAGATCCTATTGATGGATGAAGCTTTCTCAGCACTTGATCCATTGATTCGTCGTGAAATGCAAGATGAGTTATTGGAACTACAATCCAATGTGCAAAAAACGATCATCTTTATCACACATGATTTAAATGAAGCATTGCGTATCGGGGATCGCATTGCGTTGATGAAAGACGGAGAAATCATGCAAATCGGTACTGGGGAAGAAATCTTGACTAATCCAGCCAATGATTACGTGAGAGAATTCGTTGAAGAAGTCGATCGCTCGAAAGTCTTGACGGCGCAAAACATCATGGTTCCTGCACTAACAACAAACATCGAATCAGATGGTCCAAACGTTGCGTTGACACGTATGCGTAATGAAGAAGTCAGCATGTTGATGGCTGTTGATAGAAAACGTAACTTAAAAGGGATCATTACAGCAGATCAAGCATTAGAAGCAAGACGTCAAAAACGTCCATTGATCGATTTCCTTGATGAAAATGTTACCGTGATCGGTAAAGATATGTTAGTTAGTGATATCTTCAATATTATTTATGATTCGCCGACTCCATTAGCCGTGGTTGATAACGGGAAATTAAAAGGCGTTATTATCCGAGGTAGCGTAATCGAAGCATTAGCAGCAACAAGTGAGGTGAGCGAACATGAATAATCTATTGAACTATCAAATACCCGTCGCTGACTGGGTCGAAACGATCACTGATTGGTTGACAACAACGTTCGCAGGACTGTTCTCATTCCTTCAAACGATTGGTCAAGCAGTGATGACAGCTATCACGAATCTTTTATTAGTGATACCAGCACCACTATTTATTCTTTTAATGGCAGTTGCAGCGTTCTTTATTTCAAAAAAACGTCCCGGATTGACATTATTTACTTTGATTGGCTTATGGTTCATTTATAATCAAGGGCTATGGACAGATTTGATGAATACTGTCACATTGGTTTTACTATCTAGTGTGATCTCGATCATCATTGGTGTACCTCTTGGTATTCTCATGGCGAAAAATGATAAAGCGCAAGGAATCATTAAACCGATCCTTGACTTTATGCAAACAATGCCTGGTTTTGTTTATTTGATTCCAGCGGTTGCCTTTTTCGGAATTGGTATGGTTCCAGGGGTGTTTGCCTCAGTGATTTTTGCCTTACCACCAACTGTTCGCTTTACGAACCTAGGTATTCGCCAAGTACCGAAAGAGTTAGTAGAAGCGTCTGATTCATTTGGTAGTACGAGTTGGCAAAAACTAGTGAAACTTGAATTACCACTAGCAAAAGGAACGATCATGGCAGGGATCAATCAGACAACTATGCTTTCTCTTTCAATGGTCGTGATTGCCTCAATGATCGGAGCGCCTGGTTTAGGTCGTGGTGTCCTTTCTGCTTTACAACGTGCACAAGTCGGAAATGGTTTTGTCAATGGGGTAGCATTGGTGATCTTAGCCATTATCATTGACCGTTTTACGCAACACTTGAATCAACCAAATGATCAAAAAGCAGCAGGTACTGCGAAACAAAAAAATAAAAAGCGCCAAGGAGTGATCATTGGTGCAGTAGTCGTTGTTTTATTAGGTGCGATCGGTGTTGGAAGTTTTAGTTCTTCAACAAAAGAAACAAACACGATCAATCTTTCTTATGTGGAATGGGATACAGAAGTTGCTTCAACAAATGTCGTAGCAGAAGTCTTAAAAGAGATGGGCTATGATGTGAAAGTGACACCTCTTGATAATTCGATCATGTGGGAATCCGTTGCAAAAGGAGAATCAGATGGAATGGTGGCTGCTTGGTTACCTAAGACTCATGGTTCTCAATATGAACAATACAAAGATCAAGTCGATGATCTAGGTGCAAACTTGAAAGGTGCCAAAGTCGGATTAGCTGTTCCAGCATACATGGATGTTAACTCGATTGCGGATCTAACCGATGAAGCAGGCAAAAAAATCACCGGTATCGAACCTGGTGCAGGTGTGGTGAATGCTGCAGAAAATACGATTGCCCAATATCCAAATCTGGAGGGGTGGACAGTTGAGACCTCTTCTTCAGGTGCAATGACGGTTGCATTAGGACAAGCAATCAAAAATCAAGAACCAATCGTCTTTACTGGTTGGACACCACACTGGATGTTTGCGAAGTATGACTTGAAATATCTAGAAGATCCAAAAAATGCGATGGGAGATGCGGAAGAAATCCACACTATCGTCCGCCAAGGCTTAAAAGAAGATCAACCAGAAGCATACGCTGTGTTGGATAAATTCAACTGGACAGAAAAAGACATGGAAGAAGTCATGTTGGAAATCAACAACGGCAAAGATCCACAACAAGCAGCAAGAGAATGGATCGATAAGAACCAAGAAAAAGTTGCTAGTTGGAAAAACTAAATAAATAAAAAAAAATCGACTTTACTGAAACAAAAACTGTTTCGGTAAAGTCATTTTTTTGGAAATCACCGTGTTTGATCCGAAAAAAAACTGTTTTGAACATGTCAAACAATTGGAAAAATTAAAAAAAAAAGCCTATATCGTTGCTTCAGAAGCCGCTTGGATCGATATCTCAAATCTTAATGTCCATAAAGGAACAACAGTGACAGAATTGCAAAGAATTCTCCACGTCACACCAGAAGAAACCATGGTATTTGGCGATGGTCTAAATGATGTCGAGTTATTAGAATGTGCCGCTTACAGCTTTGCGATGAGCAATGCCTTTGAGCAAATCAAAGAAGTTGCACAATTTGTGACAAAGTCGAACGATGAAGATGCGGTACTCCATACCATCAAAAAAATGATTGCTTTACAAGCATGAAAACCCAGTGAGTTGATTTCAGAGAAAGAGCCTTCAACCATTTAATTGGCAGAAGACTCTTTTTTTGTCTGTAAATAATCAACGAATCTATCAAGTGATAAATCAGCTGCATGAGCTAATAAGATCATTGTGCCAAATTTAACACTGTTCCAGTCATCTGATTGATTTAGACGTGTAAAGCTACTAGCGGTGATCCCAGTTTTTTATAATTGTTTCATACAACTCAAAAAGTGGTGATAATCACTTTTTTGCAAGATTGCTTGTTGAACATCTTCACGATCCATCAACTCTAATAAAAGACTATAGATTTCTTCTGTCTCTTCATATTCGTTTTTTTGTATCGCAAAGAGAAAGACAAATCTAACCAAGTCACCATTTCCCCAATCAACGCCATCTGGAATGATTGCCACTGAAACAACCGAGCGTTTCGCCATCAATGTCATGGGATGGGGGATAGCTAACCACTCGTTGATATTCGTCTGATTGATTGCTTCTCGTTTCTTCACACTGTCATAAAAATCTTTTGGCACAAAATCTTTTTGGTACAATTGCTGTGCCATTTTCTCTAACAGGGTCTCTTTATCTGCATGATTTTCATGAAGAAAAAATGCTTCTTGAAACAATGAATAGATGCCGTTTTTTGCTTCGCTTAGTGTTTCAATGAACGATTCGATTTTGCTGATTTCCTTGTCTAGTTGTGCCATGTTGATATAAATTGAAGGAACAGAAAACAGCTCTAATGGAACGGTTGTGATTACAAAATCAATTGCAGAAAGATCACATTGTTGTAGTTCAACATAAGAAAAGCGATCAACGACTTCGACCGTTTCTTGATAGTGCTTGATGATTTTCGCTTCAATAATACGGCTCATGGCTCGACCGGTTCCACAAACAAGGATGACGCGATGTTTATGATGATTTCTGATAGAACTCCTTTCCATAGCACCTGCGATGTGCAAAGCAATATAACCGATCTCATCAGAAGAAAAATAAAAACCATGTTTCATGCTTACCGTTTCTAAATGGGTCAAACATAAATCATAAGCCTGTGGAAAAGATTTTTTGATCGTTGCCAGTAATGGATTGCTGCGGCGTGCATCCATTAGATTCATATTGATAAAACCTTCTATATGAGAAGTCAGATCTTCTATTAGCATCTTATCTGTCTCTAATGCATAGTTTGACGTCTGTTTGATCGCAGTTAGTAATTCTTCGACGATAGCTTTAGCAGTTTCTGTGGAAGAATCGTTTGAATCGCCAGTTTCAACTAAACGTGGTGCATTCATCGCAAGATAGTAAATAAAGTATTGTTTTTCTCCTGCAGTCAATTGTATATCAAATGCATGATCGATTTCTTCTAAGAAATGACCAACTACTTTCTGGGCGTCTTTTTTGAGCGCAGGCACATGCAAGGGAAATTCGTTGATCTCATGGCCAGCTATAAAGCGGCTGATTGCTAAAGCAAAATGAGAAAGAATGTTTTTATGATAGTAGTCAGAGTCTAACAAGTCTAAGGATGCCAGATGATTTAATGCCAATTCTTGTAAGTGGACTAGATTGATCGTATCAAACAACTCAAGTTCCATTTCTGTAAAACCGATCAAGTACTCTTGTAGATCTTTTTCAATTAACAGATCACTGATAGCCTGACGCTTGGCGAATTCGTTACCCAAGACTTCAAAGCCAATATTTGGACGATTTACTATTTTTAAGTGATAGGTGGCTAAATTGTCTCGAGCCGTTTTTAAGTATGAGTAAAATGTGTTTTTACTAATAAATAACCGATCGAGAAAATCATCCAAGGATAAAGGGTTTTCATTCTTGAATAATAGGAAAAGTAGGTAGGTTTGTCGTTCTTCACTAGTGGTTAGAAAGAACTCTGTGGTTGACATACTTTCTGTCCACCAGTCATGAAATTGTTCTTTTGAACCAATGGACAACAAATAGCCTTGCCCTCGAATCAACTTGATGGAGGCTCCCACGTTTGTTAATAAATCATTTAAATTCGCAATGTCTGTCCGAACCGTTCGTTCAGAAATCGAGAAGTTTTTCGTTAACTCCTTCATTGGTAGCGGCACCGTTTGTCTAGTTAATACTTCCAATAGATCATCTAATCGTTGATAAGCAAGTTTTGACAATTGTTTCACCTCCGTGCTCTTCCTCATCATACAATAGAAAGAATAAGAATGAAATGCTTCACTAGTACTGAAAATTTCCAGAAGAGTTGGCAATCATTTTGGAAAACGCTTTACTAATGATTGCCACTTGAATTGGAAATTTGGTGTGTTTACATCTTGTATCAGAAACCGTAAATTAAACGTGTACAGAAAATAAACCACACGAATTACTATGATGGTTTTAGAATAAAGGAAAGGAGCAGATGAGATGGATTTTCAGGAAAAAAATATTCTCTTGAATGTGGCTGTTAGATCAAAAGAAGAACTGTTTCACGTGATTGCGAATCATGCCTATGAATCCGGAATCGTTACCGATGCAACAGACACATATGCGGCATTCATTGAACGGGAAGCACAATATTCAACTGGCTTACAAGAAGGCTTTGCTATTCCGCATGCAAAAGCTGAACCGGTTTTGAAACCGACCGTTTTGTTTATTCACTTAGAACAAGCCATCGAATGGGAAACCTTCGATGATTCTGCAGTCAAAAATGTGTTTGCTTTGATGGTTCCTAAAAAAGATGAAGGAACGGTGCATTTGCAAATGTTGAGTCGCCTAGCAACAGCGTTGCTTGAAGATACATTCATCCAGCAGATTCAACAATCGAAAGATAAAGCTTATTTAGCAGAATTGATCAAAAAGGAAATGATGGGAGAGAAAATCATATGAAAATAGTAGGGATTTCCGCCTGTCCAGCAGGATTGGCACATACACCGATGGCCGCAAAAGCTTTAGAAAAAGCTGGTGTGAAACTGGGCTATGAGGTCAAAATCGAACAGCAAGGTTCGTTAGGGCAAGTCAACGAGATCACTGCAGCAGAAGCAAAAGAAGCAGATTTCTTACTTTTAGCGACTGATCAAAAAGTTGTTGGGATGGAACGGTTTGAAGGAAAACCGCAAATTCGGGTAAATATTAAT
Source organism: Enterococcus pernyi (assembly GCF_045371165.1). NCBI lineage: Bacteria > Bacillati > Bacillota > Bacilli > Lactobacillales > Enterococcaceae > Enterococcus > Enterococcus pernyi. The sequence goes on along the minus strand of NZ_JBIQDM010000004.1, from coordinate 179,490 downwards.
ACGTGTATCAAAGCACCGGAAGCGGTGCTAAAGAAATGTGTCGCAGCTGTGGAACAAAGAAACGCAAACTAAAGGAAAGAGGCAAGGATGATGAAAAGAGTTCTAGCAGATGTAAAAGGCCACTTGATGAGTGGAATTAGTTTTGTACTGCCGTTGATTATTGGCGCTTCACTAGTTGTTGCCATTCCGAAAATGATTGCTCTTGGTATGGGGATAACAAGCTTAGATCCTTATGCTGGCACTGAAGGCTTTAAACATGCGCTTTATTTGATTGAACAAGTAGGGTGGACAGGAATCGGTTTGATCAATACTGTCTTAGCTGGGTTTATAGCGTATTCTGTTGGAGATAAAGCTGCTTTAGGGGCCGGCTTTATCGGCGGTGCGGTCGCTTCTAGCACAAATGCTGGTTTTTTAGGGGCAGTTATTGCTGGGTTCTTAGCAGGATACTTAGTGAAGTGGGCTAAAGAACATATCAAATTACCGGAGTCATTTGCTGGAGTGATGCCGCTGGTCATTTTACCCTTGATTGCTACATTATCCGTAGCGATCGTCATGGGCGCATTACTCTCTGAGCCATTGGCATGGATTAATACTAGCTTGGTTGAATGGATTCGAACCATGATTGAAAACGACGTCAACAAAATTTTGCTTGCAGTCATCATGGGGGCAATGATTGGCTCTGACTTAGGGGGGCCTGTAAACAAAGCTGCTTGGATGGCAGGAAATGTTTTACTAGCTGAAGGTGTGTATTTACCAGCAATTATCGTAAATGTTGCGATTTGTGCGGTGCCATTTGGATACGCCTTAGCAACTTTATTCCACAAAAATCGATTCAATAAAGAGCTATTGGATGCTGGCCGTAATAACTTTATTATGGGCTTTATCGGAATCACAGAAGGAGCAATTCCTTTTACATTAGTCAATCCATTACGGCTTGTACCGATCAACATGTTGGGAGGAGCAATCGCTTCAGGTTTGGGGATCGCGTTAGGAATGTATGACAAAATGCCGCCTGTTGGAGGGATTTATGGCTTCTTCACTGTTGGGAACGGTTGGGCGTATTTGATTGGACTATTTGCAGGAGCTGCTTTCATCGGTTTTGTCGCTCCTTTATTTGTGAATTTCAATAAGCAAGAAGAACAAAAAGAAGACATTACGCTTGATGATATTGAATTGAGCTTTGAAAATTGAGTAACAAAGCCGATTAGCTAAATAGTAGCGAAAGAAAAGGCACGAGCAGATGATTTTCTAAGAACGCTTTTAGCTTGTACGAAAATGGCAAAATTCGAAATATTTTACGTAAGGAACAAATTATGCGTACCAGATGGTAAAAAAATTGAGAAAAATTAATAGGCACTAACGACAACCATCGTTACGTGCCTTTTTTAATAACGGGAGAGGAATGATTGAATGAAAAAAACAGTACATGTCGTACCCCACAGTCATTGGGATCGCGAATGGTATTTTACTACAAGTCGCTCGAAAATCTATTTGATGCACAATTTAAGAAAAGTCATTGAACAACTAGAAAAGGATGATCCCTATGAGAGCTTCATTTTAGATGGACAGGCTTCGCTGTTAGATGATTACTTGAAGTGGCGTCCGCAGGACAAAGAAAGGATTCAACAACTTGTTCAACAAGGGAAGTTGATCATTGGCCCATGGTACACTCAAACCGATCAATTAGTGATTTCGGGAGAAAGCATTGTTCGGAATATGTTATACGGCATGAAAATTTGTGAAGATTTCGGGACATACATGAATGTTGGGTACGTCCCAGATTCTTTCGGCCAAGCAGCCAGTATGCCACAAATCTATCGTGAGTTTGGTATCAATGATACGATGTTTTGGCGTGGTGTCAGTGATGACGACGTTAAATATACAGAGTACAAATGGCGTGGAGAAGATGGTTCGGTGGTCAATGTCTACCAGATCCCAAGTGGGTACTACATTGGCGGTGCCATTCCAGAACGAGAAGCAGAATTAGCAGAGTTCTTACATCAAGAACCGTTTAAAACGACTTGGGGACGCAGTGCTACCGATCAAGTGTATTTTCCAAATGGTTTCGACCAAGCACCAGTCAGAGAAAATCTTCCAGAATTAGTTGATCGAATGAATCAACTTTATGAGGATGAGTATGAGTTACAATTTTCAACGATTGAAAAATACATTGCCGCAGTCAAAGAAGGCCATCCTGAGTTGGAAGAAATCGCCGGTGAACTGATCAATGGCAAATTGATGCGAATCCATAAAACGATTTTTTCTTCACGTCCTGATTTGAAGGCGATGAACACTCAGATCCAACATTACTTAGTCAATGTCATGGAGCCTATCTTAACGATGGCCATGCAATTAGGATTTGAGTACCCCGTGGAAACAGTCATAGAGATTTGGAAGTTAATGTTTGAAAATGCGGCGCATGATTCCATTGGTTCTTGTGTTTCTGATACGACCAATGAAGATATCTATATGCGCTATAAGCAGGCGCGAGATATTTCCATGAATCTTGTCGAATTGACTTTACGACAGATTTCTACTGCAATCAATAACCCACAAGCACAAGAAATTACTTTCACGCTCTTCAATACCTATGATACAGGGCGCAATGGGGTCATTGAAGCAGAGGTTTATTTGCCACAAAAAGAGTTTGCGATTCTTGATCAAGCTGGTCAGGCGTTGCCTTATACGATTTTAGAGCTTACCGACCAAACGGAGTATGTTTTGAATCAAGGAAATATTTTAAATCCAGTCAAGGAAATCTATTTGCCGGAGAAAGTCTATAAAGCGAAGATTGCCTTAGAAACGACGGATGTGCCGAGTATGGGGTATACCCAGCTGACGGTTGATTTGAAAGGTGATACAAGCGCACCATTGCAGGAGGTAAAAACCAATACGGTTGAAAACGAGTACTATCAGATCACTGTCAATAACAATGGTTCTTTGGATATTCTTGATAAAACCAATCAAGTGCTTTACCAAAACCAAGGGATCATTGAAGAAAATGGCGACGATGGTGATTCATTCAATTATTCACCACCTGTGAAAGATTTTGTGATTTCATCAATTGATGCGCAACCAACGATCACCATTCAGCAATCAGAGATTTATCAGAAAATCCATGTAGCTTACACGTTGAAGGTTCCGAAGGATTTAGCTGAACGTGCAGAAAAGAAAGTCTCATCTCCACTGCCGATCCAATTGACGATGGTGTTGAAAAAACAATCACAACAAATTGATTTCAAATTAACGGTTGAAAACCAACAAGTGGACAGTCATCGGGTATGTGTGCTATTTAATACTGGGATTTCCTCGAAATTTTCGCTTGCTGATCAACAGTTTGGTACGTTGGAGCGCCCAGTTGTATTTGAAAAAGAAATGGCCCTTTGGGAAACCAATAAAGAGCAATGGAATGAGCAACCGATTGCCATAGAAACTTGTCAATCCTTTGTCGGTTTATTCGATGCGTCCCATGGCGTAGCAGTCATGCCCCAAGGGGTACGTGAATATGAGATTGTGGGAGAAGCGTTTGATACGATTCGCTTAACCATTTTCCGGACCTATGGCTTCATGGGGAAAGAGAATCTACTGTATCGCCCAGGGCGTGCTTCAGGAGAATCAGTGATTGAGACACCAGCTGCACAGTGCCACAAAACGATGCATTTTGATTTCTCCATTGCTTACTTTGCTCAGGGATTTGACCAAGCAAATGTCGCACAACGTGCCAAACAAGCAGTAACACCGATCACTCTTTATCAATACGCAGAATTCCTGAATTCCCGATTGATTTTTACTTTAGGATCGGTTGAGCCAACTTTGCCGACAAACTTTAGTCTTTTTGAGATCAATGGCAATCTAACCTTGAGTGTATTGAAAAAGGCGGAAGAGCGTTCAGGTTACATTTTGCGTCTATACAATGGGCTTTTAGATGAAGTGGGACATGCGACTATCACATTCAACCATCCAGTGAACGTAGTAGAAACAGTCAATCTAAAAGAAGCTAAGAAAGAAGCACTTCTGGTGGAAAATAATGCCGTCACTCTTGAAAAGATTGACCATGCAAAATTTGTGACATTGTATGTGGAATGATCGCTACTGAGAAAAAGTGACGCGAAGTAGTGAGTCCGCTTATGAGACAGAAAAGCGAAAAAGGTTCGTAAGTCTTATTAAAGTACTTACGAGCCTCTTTGTTTACTAATGCGAAACAAGCAAGAATCTGGCTCTTTGTCAATAAGGACTAATAAGTTGTGTAAAGTCAAATCTGGAAAGCGTAACTAGTTAACTTATGTCACGTGCCCATGACTTCAGCACAAAAATAACTGAAAAAAATGGATCGAACTCTAATAAGGGTAATTGGCGCTTGGATCAAAAAAAATAAGGGACCACTGATCCTCACCAATATGGTAAAAGATGGAGTTGAAGTTGAAGTGGTGAATAGTGCTATCGGATTGAAATTAATAGTGTTAAGCGAACATAAATGAATCGGAAATAGTAATAGAACTATTTACTGACTGTCACATAAGTATTATATACAGAATAAAAAGTAGCAATCGTTATTCAGGATGCTACTTTTTGTGGTTTAAAAGAATAATTGCTCTATTATTCATTGTATAGTAAGTCTTAGCCTGTTAAGTTATGATAATCAGATAAAGAGGATAAGGAGAACGACGATGAAAGAACAATTACTTGCTTACTTACAAAATCAAACAGCTTTTTTCTCTATCGAAAATGTAAGCGATATTTTCACTGCAAAGGATATCGCCGAGAAGTTTTCAGTCAAGAGAAACACGATCAGTCACTATTTAAATCAGTTAACGGAAGAAAGCCATCTAGTAAAAATTACTACCCGGCCAGTGTATTTTTTTCATAAACAGGCATTTGAAATCCAAAATTATCCCTTAACCCAAAACGTATATGATAGTCTAGCTGCTGTTGGAGCAGAAAAGCCCTTTTTTGATCGAAAAGAAGATTTTTTTTCCAGTGTAATCGGTAGCAAAGGTAGTCTGGCAGAAGTGATTGAACAGATCAAGATGGCAGCCTTCTATCCAAATGGTGGGCTTCCCTTCTTGCTGACGGGGGAAAGTGGAACTGGGAAGAGTTTTCTTGTAAAAATGTTCCATCATTATTGTGTGGAAAATGAATTATTAGAGAGCGATGCTCCGCTGATCACGATCAATTGTGCGCAGTATGCCAATAACCATGAGCTATTGACGAGTAATTTATTTGGACATGTGAAAGGAGCCTTCACTGGAGCAGAAGAAAATCGTAGAGGTGCATTTGAAGCAGCAGCCGGGGGGGTACTATTCCTAGATGAAGTTCATCGACTGAATGCCGAAGGACAGGAAAAATTATTCACTTTTATGGATCAGGGAGTTATCTATCGAATGGGGGATACGAGCCGGTCAACCCCAGTGGATTGTCGGCTGGTGTTTGCGACGACTGAAGATTTGAAACAAACATTTCTAACAACCTTTTTGCGACGAATCCCAATTCAAGCAACACTGCCTGCTTTGGTAGAACGGACGATTTCCGAACGGAAACAGCTGATTTTGCAAGCGTTCTATGAGGAACAAAAACGAATCGGCCTGCCTTTGGAAATCTCACCTCAAGTGATCGAAATCCTGACAACCGGTCATTTTTCGGGAAACGTCGGGGAATTGAAAAGCACGATAAAAATCATTACCGCCAAAAGCTACACCGCCAGTCTAAAACGGGGAGCCCTAAAAATAGCGGTCACGGTCTATCATTTACCAGAACATTTACTGCAATTAACAGATGAACCCAATGAACTAGCGACGATGGAACCAGTTCTGATTGATGGGCAAATGCAAATCCAGCAGTTGACTGTGGAAAGTGAACCCGCACAACAACAGATCATTCAAACGTATGAACAGATCCTACTCAATTATGTCCAGGCAGGGCAGGACTTTGCAGCTGCCGCTGATCCTATTTCTCAAGTAATCGAAAGGCTGTTCGAAAATTTATTGTTTGATCATAAGCAAGAACAAAAGCAACGGACAATGATTTTTGTGACCGAGCATGTCCAGCGAATGATGGAGCAGATCGAGCATTCCTTCCAAATCAGCTTTAACGGCAGCATGGTCTATACGATCAGTTATTATTTATGGCTGCGGAGAAATGTGGAATGGCTGCCAGATGATCAAGAAAAGTTTTTATTGACAGAAAACCTATTGAAAAGTGTTAAAAAGCATTATTCTACAAGTGACCGCTACACCGAAAATCTGTTAGGGCTAGTGCAAAAAGCATTGGATATTGAACTAACGAGTATGGACCGAATCATTTTTGCACTTTATATCAATGATATGGGATATTCCAAAGAAACGTTGCTTCCACGAAGCATCATAGTAGCCCATGGCTATGCAACTGCCAGCAGTATCGCAAATGTTGCGAACCGTTTACTGAATGAATCGTTTTTTCAATCTTTTGATATGCCATTAGAAGTTACTCCTAAGCAAATTGCGGAAAGGATCACTGCATATATTCAGAAAAACGATGTATCTAATGGACTCGTTGTCTTGTTCGACATGGGTTCTTTGAAAGAAGTCTATCAATATATCCCAGAATTGACGGTACCGATTGTCATGATGAACAATGTAACGACAAGTGTAGCCATCGCTGTCGGAGAATGCATTCAGCAGCACGTTTCGTTGAGAGAGATTCCTGAGCGGGTAAATGCTTACCACCAAAATGAATGGGAGATCATTCTTCCAAAAGTTAAAAAAGAGAAAGTTGTCATTACGACTTGTTCGACTGGAATTGGAACCGCTGTTCAAATCTCCACCTTATTAGAAAAAAGTATTCCTGATCATTTACAGATTCGGATCCTTCCTTATGAATTCAACCATTTGGAAAATAGTGAACATATGAAACAAATATTAACATCTTATGATGTTGTTGGTATTATAGGAACCACTAAACCTCGCCAAGAGCTGGCTCCCTTTATTTCTTTAGAAGAACTGATTTCAGGCGCTGGGACAGAAGTGTTATTAAGTTGGCTAAAGGAAGAATTGGATGAAGAGATGATTGCCTACGTGAACAATCAATTAGTAAGAAACTTTTCATTGGATCGAGTGATTCAATCGGTCACGATTCTAGATACAGAAAAAGTAATTTCCCAAATGGAATTTTTCGCGGGAGATCTGGAACGCATGTGGCAGCAACGAATCACCAATGATCGCAAACTTGCGTTGTTTGTCCATACGAGTTGTTTGATTGAGCGCCTTATTCGAAACGAAGCTATTGATAATTATCATGCCAGCGACACATTACTCCAGTGTCATGAAAAACAGCTGAATGAAATCAAAAAAGCGTTTAGTGTCATTGAGAAGGTTTACAGTGTCGCGATACCGGAATCTGAAGTTTGCTACATTTATGATGTTTTATTTGGAAACACTGATTATTCAATGGGTGAAGCGGATTTTTAATCAATAAGAAAAGCGTGCCACTTTTTTTGGCACGCTTTTTGCGTTTAGTAAAGTGTAACTTGGAGCAAAGTGAGGTGAAAGCAGTGGAACAAATCGTTATTTTAGCATCACACGGACGATTTGCATCAGGAATCTTACATTCGTTAGAACTTATCTGCGGTAAAAAACAATCAGTCTTTGCGATTGACTGCTATGTGGAAGAAACATTTGATCTGACGACAACGGTGGATACCTTGATGGAAACATATAAACATTCTGAAGTGATCGTTATCACAGATATTTTCGGTGGTAGCGTGAACAATGAATTTTTGCGTTATATCCAACAACCAAATTTTTACTTGATTACAGGTTTGAATTTGCCATTGCTGATTGAATTGACGACACAATTTCAAAGAGGAGGTGCAATCTCAGAAACGATCCACCAAACGCTGGCCAATTCGAAAGAGATGATCCAGTTTTGCAATGATAGTATAGCAAAAGAAATCGAAGAAGAAGAATTTTAGGAGGGACGACATGATTATTTTGACACGAGTCGATCATCGGCTATTACATGGCCAAGTCGCATTTTCTTGGACCCAAAATTTAGGCGCCGATTGTATTTTGATTGCCAATGATGATGTACCGACAAATGATATTCGTAAGACAACGATCAAATTAGCAAAACCGCAAGGCGTAAAACTGGTGATCAAATCAATTGAGGATTCAATTCATGCCCTGCAAAGCGGTGTGACGGATAAATACAAATTATTCATCGTAGTTGATTCCATCAAAGATGCGTATAAGTTAGCAGAAAACTGTCCAGAGATCGACAAAATCAATTTAGGTGGGATCAAAGCCAAAGAAGGCTCTAAAAATATTGGCAAAGCAGTCAATGTTTTACCAGTAGAAGAAGAACTTTTGAAAAAAATGGTTGCAAAAGGAATCGCTATCGATATCCGTCAAGTACCTTCGGATAAAAAAGTCGCTGTCGAAGATGTTTTATAAAGAAAGGAGCAAAAGAGATGCTGCAAGCAATATTACTTGGAATTGTTGCATTTATTGCGCAGTCTGAATACGCATTAGGAACGTCGTTACTGTCGCGTCCGATTGTCACTGGGTTGTTTACAGGAATCGTATTGGGGGACATAAACACTGGAATTATTATGGGTGCAACACTTGAATTAGCTTTTATTGGCTCGTTTTCTGTCGGTGCTTCTATTCCACCAGATGTCGTAACCGGAGGGATTCTGGGCACAGCTTTCGCAATTACGGCAGGAGCGGGAACCGAGACGGCTTTACTGTTGGGACTTCCAATCGCTACCTTGACCCTTATCTTGAAAAATGTTTACTTGGGGCTGCTTATCCCAATGATGAACCAAAAAGCCGATTTGTACGCGGCTGATGGAAACTACAAAGGTGTAGAACGAATGCACTTATTAGCAGGTTTTGGCTTATCCCTGATGTTAGCCCTTGTAGTGACGATCTCCTTTATGGTAGGCAGCAATACGATTAGTAAATTATTGGCTATGATTCCAGCCTTTGTACAGAACGGCCTATCTGCCGCAACTGGTTTGATTCCCGCCCTTGGATTTGCCATGTTGGCTAGGTTACTGATTAACAAACAAGTTGCACCGTACTTCTTTTTAGGTTTTGCATTAGCAGCTTATTTAGAGATTCCTGTTACAGGGATTGCAATCTTCGGAGCAATAACGGCTGTTGTAGTCGTGAATTTAAGAAACATTCGTGGACAAGGGCAATCTATTCAAATGACTTCAGGGGAGGTACTAGATGATGATGAAGACTTCTAATGAGAAATCCGAAATTACCAAAAAAGAGTTGAATCGTGTCTTCTGGCGTTCATTTCAAATGGAGTTCTCATGGAACTATGAGCGACAGATGAACCTAGCTTATGTCTATGCGATGATTCCGATTTTAAAGAAACTCTACAAAACAAAAGAATCGATGGCCGATGCGTTGAAACGTCACCTGGAATTTTTCAATACGACCCCGCATATCGTCACGCTTATTTTAGGAATCAATGCGGCGATGGAAGAAGAAAATGTCAATGATCCAAATTTTGATTCTTCAGCGATCGATAACATCAAGACCTCTTTGATGGGGCCTTTAGCGGGAATCGGTGATTCCTTCTTTTGGGGAACGTTGCGGCTAATTGCTACTGGGGTAGGAACTTCATTGGCATTACAAGGAAATATCCTAGGTCCGATTCTGTTTCTAGTGATTTTCAATGTTCCTCATCTACTATTTCGTTATTTTTCGACTGGTTGGGGATATAAACTTGGGACAGGATTTTTAAAGAAAATTCAGGAAAACGGTTTGATGGAAAGTTTAACCTATGGTGCTGCAATCATTGGTTTGATGGTCGTAGGAGGAATGACCGCTACGATGATCGATATCAACATTCCGTTGCAGATTGGTTCAGGAGAAAATGCAGTTACGGTTCAAAGCATCTTTGATGATATCGTTCCGAAAATATTGTCATTGGGTGCCTTTGGGGCTGTCTTCTATCTTTTGAAAAAAGAAGTCAAACCGCTAATTATTCTGCTGGGATTAGCAGTCGTAGGTATTTTAGGATCCTTGATTGGACTCTTTTAAGGAGGAATTGTTGTGGCAACGATGATGGACTATATACAAGAAGAGCAAGCAACATTAGTTGAGATCTTGCAGGGGTTTGTTCCTAAAAAAGAAGAAAAAAGAGCTGCAATCGAGAATTTACTGATTTTGGCAACGGGCTCTTCTGCCAATGCCTGTTTAGCAGCAAAGTACGCAATGGAGAAATTAGCGCAGATCACTGTCACGATTGAAGAGCCATACCACTTTAACCATTACGGAAATCTTTCTAAAGATATAGAAACAGTTTTGGCGGTTTCACAAAGCGGAAAAAGTGCTTCTACGATAGATGCAGTGGCGCAGTTGTCCAAGCAAGATATTTATACGATCGGTTTAAGCAGTGATCCCGAAAGTCCCCTTGCTCAAAAAGTTAACGAAAGCATTGATCTAGGAACTGGGATCGAGACCGTTGGATTCGTGACCAAAGGATATGTAGCAACAGTATTGCAACTCTATTTAATGGGGGTATCTATTGGCTACAGTAAAGGTATATTATCCGACGACCAAGTGTCGATGATCAAAAATCAGTTAGAGGAAATGATTGAAGCCATTCCTCAGGTCATTGCTAAGACAATTGATTTTTTTGAGAAAAACGCAAGTATTTTTAAACTAGCGAATCGGTTTGTGGCAGTCGGTTATGGGCCAAACTGGGGAACCGCTAAAGAATTTGAAACGAAATTTACGGAAACGATTCGAGTGCCTTCGCAAGGATTTGAATTGGAAGCGTATATGCACGGGCCGTATCTTGAAGCAAACCATAAACATGTGCTTTTCTTTATTGAAGCACCAAGCCCGAATCAATCAAGAGCCCAACTGTTGCATGATTATTTAGCATCCCATGTGGGAAAAGCTTATACGATCACCACAGCAGCGGCAAAGAATCCCGATACACTTGGGCTGGATGTTGCATGTGAAGAAACTTTTTCTTCTTTGCTCTTAGTGATTCCGTTCCAAATTTTCTCCTCTCTCGGGGCTGCTGCTAAAGGGATCGATTTGAGTAAACGTATTTTTGATGACTTTGATCAAGTGCTAAAAAGTAAAATTTAGAGGTGGAAAAGATGCTGAAATTTAATGAACAACAACAAATTGATGATATCCAAGGAATGTTAGCGTTACGTCCAGAAGTTGAAAAATTAGTCGACGCCATTGACGAAAAAGGCTTTGACGCCATCTATTATCTAGGAATTGGCGGTACCTATGCTTCTGCGATGCAAGCTGTCACTTACATTAATGGAAAAAGTGACTTACCGGTTTACGTCCAACATGCGGCAGAATATTATACAACCGGCAACCGTCGTTTGACCAAAGACTCGTTAGTCATCTTGTCCTCTGTTACTGGAACGACACAAGAAGTGGTTAAAGCAGTTGAAGAAATCAAAAAAGTAGGAGCGACATTACTAGGATTTATTGATTCAAAAGGCAGTATTTTGGCGGAACAATGTGATCATGTCATCACGTATCCTGCACCGGGAACCGAACAAATCAAATTCTTTATGGTTGCCGATCGATTGATGAAAAACCATGGGGATTTTCCTGATTACGACGCCTACTATCGAGAATTGGATCAATATTTAGCAAAAGGATTAGTAGAAGCTGAAAAGCAGGCGGATGAATTTGGGCGAGCATTTGCGGAGAAACATCGTCACGATGCGATGCATTATTTTATCGGTGCAGGAAATCAATGGGGTGCTGTCTATTCTTATGCTATGTGCTATTGGGAGGAGCAAAGCTGGTTGCGTTCAAAATCGATCCATGCTGCTGAGTTTCTTCACGGAACGTTGGAAATCGTTGATGAAACTACACCTGTCACCGTGTTTTTAGGAGAAGACGAACAACGCCCATTATCAGAAAGAGTTGCTAAATTGTTGCCAAGAATTTGTGCAAACTATACATTGATCGATACGAAGGATTATCCTGTTTCAGGAATAAGTGAGAAATATCGTGGCCGAGTGCTATCTCACTTATTGATGCATTGCGTAACACAGCGGATTGATGCCTATGTCGAACAAATGAATTGCCACCCGCTAGAAATTCGACGCTACTATCGCCAATTTGAGTACTGATAGAAAACAAAGAGGAATAGGATCGATAGAAAGATAACCCAAAAGAACACTGAAATATAATGTTTCTATGGAGTGGATAGGGAAGCTATCTTAATAAGAAAAAGTGATCTATTCTTGAACATCATAAATGAAGAACACCTGAATTCATAATTTAACAATGTATAGAGCGTTTCGTTAACCAAATGTTGATGGAACGCTTTTTTGGTATTTATTGGAGGAGCAAAAAGAAACGAAAAGAATAAGGGAAAGGATTTGAAGGGACTTAAACAGTTACTAAAATCTAATACCTCCTTGTTGATAAATAAACTAACGAAGTGCTATTAAGTTAGTTTAAAGTTAACGGGAAAAAGAGGGAGGCTGAATCAAAGGGTTTCTAATATTTATAAAAAATGGCAGCAATCTATCATTGAAAGACGTCTGAGAAGTGGGAGTTCTTCCTAAAAAGTTAGACCGAATTACTTTGATTCTTGAAAAGAGCATAGATTAACTACTTAGAGGCGAAATGTTTTGGGGAGTAAATAGATAAGTATGAAAGATAATGATAATCATGTAAGCATCTCAATGATCAACAGGGCATAATGACTCCCTTGTATGCCTTTTTCAAGGTAATCTAAAAAAGATTTAAAACAAAAAAATGTCACCACGCACACTCTTTTCCAAACTACCGAAGTAGCCAAGAGTGTACTGGTGACGTGGGTTTGGCACCCAATGGGCCGTGAGGGGCTCGAACCCGCGACCCGCTGATTAAGAGTCAGCTGCTCTACCAACTGAGCTAACGGCCCATATGAAAAAGTACTTTATTATAGTAGCACTAAGCATTTTAAAATGCAAGGCACGTACAATAAAAAATCTACGAAAACTTTACTACTTCCTAGAAATTCATTCATAGTTTATTCATAAATGACCGTTATGATAAATGTATCCCAACCAACAAAGTTCTTGCAAAAGAACAACCCATAACACTTTTTCATTTTTTTACTCCTTTTCCCGTCATGAAAATGGCGGGTCTTTTTTTATTCCAAGAAGAATCTAGAACAAGCATCGTTTAAACGCTTGTTATCGATGTTTGATTTTGTTATTAATTTATCTAGTTTGAGTAACTAGATTGAATGTTTTTGAAAACTTTGATAAGATATTAATGAGAACATTAAAGGAGCTTTCATAATGGAAAAAATGCGTCAGCAATTAATTGATTGGGCTGTCAGTATCGAAACGTTTCGTTTACCACATTGGGAAGAACTTCCAGACTTGGAGCTATACATGGATCAAGTCAAGACACTAGTAGATCGTCATTTATCACCAGTTATCCAAGGAGAAAAACATCCTTTGTTAACTTCTTCAATGGTTAATAATTATGTGAAACTAGGTTTAGTACCAGCGCCAATCAAAAAGCGATACAACAAACAACATGTGGCATTTCTGATTGCTATCACAACGCTTAAACAAGTGTTGACGATTCCTGAAATCAAAGAAGGAATTTTGTTTCAAGGAAAAACAGTGGGCATCCGTGAAGCATACAATCTTTTTTGTGATGAACAAGAAAATGCGATACGAATGGTCAGTCAATTAGCCCAAGGAAAACAACATGAACAATTATTGAATCAAGAACTTCCATTAGAATATGTTGCTGTACGTTCAGCGACGATTTCTTTTGCAATGAAGCTACTAGCAGAAAAAACGATCAGTTTAGAAAGCGAATATTTACAAGAGGCAAAAAAGGAGAAAGAAAATGAAGAATAAGATTGCGATTTTAGTAGACTCAGGAACAGATGTGCCACAAGAAATCATCGATATGTACAATATTTATGTGATCCCTTTGAAAATCATTTATAAAGATAGAGAATATACAGATAAAGTCGATATTACTCCTGAAGAGATTTATAAGCGTTTACCTGAGGAAATTCCGGGTACCTCGTTACCTGATGGAGAATCAATCACTAAGATTTTTGATCAAATCAAAAATGATGGATATGATAAAGTTCTAGCAATCACTATTTCAAGTGGTTTGAGCGGGACGAATAATGTGGTTCGTCTTGTCGCACAAGAACAAGAAGGAATCCAAACACATGTATTAGATACTAAAAATATTGGTATTGGCGCCGGTTTTACAGCAATCCAAGCCGCAAAATGGATCGAAGATGGCATGGAATGGGACACGCTGATCGATGAATTAGTTGCATTAGCTGAACGAACGAAAGTCTTTTTCAATGTAGCAACACTTGAATACCTGCAAAAAGGCGGACGTATCGGTCTAGTTGCCTCAATTTTAGGAAATGCCTTAAAATTGAATCCTATCATCTCTTGTAATGAAGAGGGCATCTATTATACAGTAGGTAAAGCACGAGGCAGAAAGAAAAGTTTAGACAAGACAATGTCCTATGTGAAAGAAGCTGTCGGGGATGCAAAAGTCTTCAACTTGGCAGTCGCACATGGTGCGGCGGAAGAAGAAGCAATTGAAATGAAGGCTCGTTTTGAACGTGAATTCCCTAATGTCCAAGAGATTTATTTTGGACAAATCTCACCGGCATTGGTTGTCCATACTGGCCCAGGTTTATTAGGGATCGGTGTGCAAATACTTGAACCATAATATGATCGAAGCTAAGTGATCATCAAAGAACAGCATTATTTTTTATCTAAAATAATTAGAAAAAAATAGTGGACACTAAAAGAATCGCAAATAGAATTCCGCTCTGTAGAAGTTAGATATTCGTCTGACTTCTCTAGGGCGGGATTTTTTATGGGGAAATTTAATTTTTGAATTTAATGGAACATGCTTCAAGAGTTTTTGGAGAAGAAAAAACACAATTCCGGCATTTTTGATTTTGTATAAAAAATTAGGTTGACCTTAGAATCGCTCTAACCAATATCATTAAAGTAGGCATAGAAATGCGGATCATATCGATTGATCACTATGCCAGGTTATTTTTAGGTAGAAAGAAGGAGTTTAAAAATGAATTATTTAGAATTAAGTGCCCACAGAGAAAATCCAGCGGTAACGATCATGTTAGGGATGCCAAATGACGAGAAAAGTGCTGAAAAATATAAACTAGTGTTAAAAAATCTAGTAAAACAGATTATTTTAGAGTTGGAAGAAAGGGAAGGAACAGCGGCGAAAACAATGATTCGTAAAATCGATCAAGTGTTAAAAGACTTTCAACCTACGCATAAAAGAGGAAGCATTGTCTATTTTATTTCGCCAAGTGTCAATGAACAAATCGAAGTACCGTTTGTGTTGGAGAGTCAATTTGTTATTGATGCGTATTTCCATACAAAAGAAATCTTACGAAGTGAAAGTAAAATGAACCATTATTATGTGTTAACGATTGGGATGGATTGTTCACGTTTACTAGAATATGTAGATGATACGCTGATACAAGAAGTGAAAGACGCACATTTCCCAATCAGGAATAAAGGCTACTGGGCAAAAGACCGCGTATTGAATTCAATGGGAAGTGTTCAAACGAATTACAAAAAAGAGTTCTTCAAATGGATTGATTCTGAGTTACAACCTTATTTGAATCGTCATCCACACCCAATCATTTTAGCTGGAACAACAGAAAATATTGCGACATATAAACAGATTTCACATAAAGATGAACGGATTGTTGGAGAAATCTATGGGAACTTTACAGTTGATAGTGGCGAAAATGAGTTGGCAATAGGAGAGCAAGCAAATCAGGTGATTCACGAATACATTCGTCATCAAAAAGAGACGATACTACACACTATAGTAGGAATGGAAAACCAAGGGCGTGTAGAGCGTGATGTAGCCAACATCTACAGACAAGTAATTAAAGGAAAAGGGCAAAAATTGATTGTAGATCACGCTTACTATCAAGAGGCGGTGATTAGAGATCATCAAGTCAAATTAGTAGATATCTCACCGAGTGACGAAGGCTACGTCGAAGATATCGTCAATGAAATCATTTATGAAGTCATGCGTTACGGAGGAGAAGTTATCTTTGCCGAAACAGAAGTATTAGAAAATCAATCGCCGATCCTATTACAATTACGCTATTAAAAATCGATTCATACAAATGGGAAACTAGGAAGCTTAGAAGAATAAGGAGATAGCCCAAGCCCAACACTCGGATACATTCGGAGGTTGGGCTTTTTGATGAAAGATAAAGTCTAAAAAGTTTGGAATAGCTAAGAAAACACTCGTAATCTTAAAAGATAGTATAAGATTCTTTTCAAATCAGCCTTGAGGCGTAGGTTATCTTATAGACCTTATAGTACAATGTTTAAAACAGAAAACAGCTACATGGAGGTTATGTATGAAGAAAACAAAACTTATTGCCACTCTCTTGGTCTCAAGCCAAGTTTTACTAGCAACACCAATCGTATTAGCAGACGAGACAGCAACAACGCAAAGTATTGTCCCAATTTCAGGAACGGTCGACTCGACAGTTGCTACGCATTCTTCCGATTCAACAACGACAACCAGCTCTAGTGAACGATTACAGATCAATGCAGTAGCAATCGGTAATGCGTTAACGAAAGAACAAGAAACTTATACATTAGATAAATTAGGGATCAAAGGAGAAACACCGATCTATAAAACGTCCGGTACAGACTTGATGTCCTATATTCCTGACGGTGGATTTACCAAAGACTGGGCAGTTTATAGTTCTGTACGTATGCAGACGCTCGCTGAAGGCGAAGGGATCACTGTTGATATCGCGACACCAGAAAATATCACACGAATCACAGCCGCTCAGTATCAAAATGCAGCGTTAACAGCTGGGATTACCGATGCAAAATTGACGGTCGCATCTGCAGTACCGATCGATGGTTCAGGTGCTTTAGCTGGTGTGTACAAAATCGTTGAAGAGTCAGGGGGCATCATTAATCAAGACCGTGTCAGCGTGGCTCAAAATGAGATGGATGTTTTATCGTCTATCACAGAAGAAAACAAAGACAAAGATGGCTATTCCGATGAAGTATTAAATAAAGCACAGGAGCAAGCGAAAGAAGAGTTAGCAGCTAAGACTGCTGACGGCAAAGAGCTGACACAAGCGGATATTCAAACGACAGTAGAAAAAGCTCTGAAGGATAATGGACTAGAAGATGTAATGACAAGCGATCAAGTCACAGAAATAACTTCGTTGATGAGTGAAATGAAAGATAAAAATATTTTTGAAGACTTCGTGAAAGAATTAGACTTGACTGAGGCGAGCAAGCAAATTCAAGAAAAATCAAAAGGGCTTTGGGAAAATATCAAAGGGTTCTTTAGTGGCATATGGGATTCGATCACTGGCATGTTTTCTGGTGACTCTCAATAATCGAAATAGTTTTTTATGTATGAAATATTTGATTTGAGCTACCCTATACGGATCTTTAGTCAATGAAGCAAGAATAAACCGCTATAACTTTTCCGAGTTAGCGGTTTATTTTTATAATCATCTAATTGCATACTTTGATAAGCGACAAGTGAGATTCGTGGGGGGGGTGTAGGAATCTGAATCCGCCTGTTCAATCATGCAATTTTTATCAATAACCTCCTATTTTTTTAGAAAGATGAAACCTGATAAGAAATGCGGTATAATAGAACAGAATGACAATACTAACTAAGAGGTGGCTCTTTATGAAAAAAATACTAGTTGTCGACGACGAAAAACCGATTTCGGATATCGTCAAATTTAACTTAGCAAAAGAAGGCTATGACGTCTATACAGCATATGATGGGGAAGAAGCTTTAGCAAAAGTAGCCGAAGTGGAACCTGATTTGATTTTACTAGATTTGATGTTACCAAAAATGGATGGCTTAGAAGTGGCTCGTGAAGTACGAAAAACGTTTGATATGCCGATCATCATGGTGACAGCTAAGGATTCTGAAATCGATAAAGTGTTAGGTTTGGAACTGGGAGCAGATGATTATGTGACCAAACCGTTCTCTAATCGTGAATTAGTGGCACGTGTGAAAGCAAATCTTCGACGTGGCGCTTCTGCTACCAAAGAAGTGGAAGAAGTCACACCTTCTGAACTGATCATTGGGGACTTAACGATCCATCCCGATGCGTATATGGTGACGAAACGTGGCGAAACGATTGAATTGACTCACCGTGAGTTTGAACTGCTCTTTTATTTAGCAAAACACATTGGTCAAGTCATGACACGGGAACATTTGTTACAAACCGTTTGGGGCTATGATTATTTTGGTGATGTTCGTACAGTAGACGTGACCGTTCGTCGTTTGCGTGAAAAAATCGAGGATAATCCAAGTCATCCTAGCTATTTAGTTACACGCCGAGGCGTAGGGTATTACTTGCGTAATCAAGAACAGGAGTAATTGGATGAAAGGAAAAGTCCGTTTTTTTCGATCAGTAAACTTCAAAATAGCTATTACATTTATTTTGATTTTACTGATCTCAATTGAAATTATAGGTGCTTATTTTATTAGAGGATTGGAACGTTCAACGATCAATACCTTTATCAAAGATATGAACCAAACAGTCGAAACATTAGCGACAACGATCAGTCCAGAACTGAATGGGAAAGGCAATGAAAGTGCGACTATCGATGATGTCAATGGGAATATCAAGCGTTTTATTGAGACCAGTGCTTCAAGTGATATCATTGAGATCCGTGTCGTGGATGAAAAAGGCATCATTCGAGCAACGACAGAGGTAAGCGAACAAGGTTCAGTCGGCAAAAAGAATGATTACGTCGATATGAATGATTTTACAACCAAACGATATGTCGCATTAGATGATGACGGAAAACGAGTAAATATCAATATTCAACCGATTTTGTCCCCGACCGGCGACGCCGTCATCGGGGCTCTTTACGTCAAAAGTGATATCGAACAAAAATATTCAGAAATCAATAATACAGCACTAATTTTCTTTACGGCTTCGTTAATTGCTGCATTTATCTCAATGGTTGTGTCTGTTCTGGTCGCACGTTCCATTACGCAACCGATCGGTGAGATGCGTGAGCAAGCGATCCGCATTGCGCGTGGTGATTATAGCCGTAAAGTAAAGGTCCATGGTCAAGATGAATTAGGTCAGTTGGCTGAAACGTTCAACCAACTAGCAGAACGGATCGAGGAAGCGCAGGATACAATGGAAGCTGAACGAAATCGGTTAGATAGCGTCTTGTCACATATGACAGATGGTGTTATCGCAACCGATCGTCGAGGGAAGATCATTACGATCAATGATATGGCTGTCTCATTATTAGACTTGAAAAAAGAAGAAGCAATCGGACAGTCAATCTTGACCCTTTTAGCAATTGAAGAAGAATACACGTTACGAAAACTGTTAGAAGATCCGAATGAAATGATTTTAGATCGATCAACTGGAGCGAGAGAAGCTGACCAGATGATTTTACGCGTCGATTTTTCGATGATCCGTCGAGAATCTGGCTTTATCAGTGGGTTGGTTGCAGTTTTACATGATGTAACGGAACAAGAGAAAACAGAACGGGAACGTCGTGAGTTCGTATCGAACGTTTCCCATGAGTTGCGTACGCCTTTAACAAGTATGCGTAGTTATATCGAAGCACTTAGTGAGGGTGCTTGGAAGGACGAAGAAGTCGCACCGAACTTTTTAAAAGTGACCTTAGATGAGACCGATCGTATGATCCGCATGATCAATGATCTACTGAACCTATCTCGCATGGATACGGGGAATACTCAATTACAATTAGAATATGTCAATTTTAATGAACTCGTTAATTTTGTGTTAGATCGTTTTGATATGATGGTAGGTAATCAAGAAAAAAATTATACGATCCGTCGAGAATTTACGCAACGAGATCTGTGGGTCGAGATCGACACAGATAAAATTATTCAAGTTATTGACAATATCATGAACAATGCAATCAAATATTCACCCGATGGGGGAGCAATCACCTGCCGGTTGCTTGAAACACATAACAATGTGATTTTAAGTATTACAGACCAAGGGCTAGGTATCCCTAAAAAAGATTTGAATCGTGTATTTGAACGTTTTTATCGAGTGGATAAAGCAAGAGCTAGAGCGCAAGGTGGAACAGGATTAGGCTTAGCAATCTCTCGCGAAGTAGTGAAAGCACATCGTGGCGCAATCTGGGCAGAAAGTAAGGAGGGACAAGGTTCAACCTTCTATATTTCTTTACCTTATGAACCGTATGAGGAGGAATGGTGGGAATGAAGATTTCTGAAAAATTTATACGAATTGGTTTGATCTTGATGGTTGCATTAAGCCTGTACTTCTCTTATGCAATTTGGTTGAGTCCAGCAGGGAAAACTTCAATCAACTTAGAAGAGAGCAATTCACAAGTGATTGAATCACAAAGCTATCGTAAAGCATCAGAAATTTATTTGCCTTTACACCTCGCATGGTTTCAAACAGATACAGTGAAAGAAACGAATAGTGAGAACCTGATTTCTCAAATACATGGGTTGATCGAAGGTGCTCGTTTTGGCAAGCTGACAGAAGTCGTGGAAGCAGACCAAGAGAAGTTCAATCAAAAGAAGTCTCTCAATGAAGGAATCGAATTCTCTTATAACGCACCTTATCTACTCAGTGGCTATGTGAAAGCATTTGGTTTGAATATTGATCTAGGTTCAGTCCAAAATGAAGATGTCTATTTTACGAGTGTCCAATTTGATCTAAAAGACGAAAAAGTTAGTTTTATTGATTATGATCAGCGGACGATTTACGAAGCCAGTCTATCGATGGATTGGAAAGAAATAGAACATGATTTGAATTCTTCAGATGTCAACTGGACACCTGTATTCAGAACGCCAGAAAGTATTGAAACACAGCACAGTATCAAAGAACCAATGAAACTAAAAAAATACAGTTATATCTTATCTCAGCAACCATACACCGTCTTTCGGAATGCTTTTTTTTCCCAGCCAGATGCGGTTAAAAACAATGATGAAAGTACGGAATTGATTTTTTATGATGGCAATGAAACAATGACGATCCATTCAGAAAATCAGATCGTCGATTTTAGAGGAGATTTACCGACGATTGATGAACCAAACAATATTTTTACGGACAGTTTTCCTTATGTCAGCAAACTAGGTGGCGCGTTAGGCAATGTTCGATATTTTGATCGTAATAAGAATACAATCGATTATCGTATTTTTGTAGAAGGATTTCCCGTATTTGGTTCAGACAGTAAAGGAAAAGTTGCAATCGAAATCGGTAATGAGCAAGTCAATAATCAAGTAAGTATCCAAACGAGTTTAAATACCATCCAAGTCCCGATTCCTTCAGATGAAGAAGTCGAGTTGCCTAGCACCGACGATGTATATCAGGAATTAGTAGATAATGGGGCAGAAGAATCGAAAATCGAGTTGATTATTGTTGGCTATACATGGCAAAACATCGAAGAAACAAATCGGGTGGTTGATCTATTCCCAGAGTGGTATGTGAAATATCAAGGAGAATGGTATTCTGCAAATGAATTATTGACCAAACTACCTGAGAAGGAGGCGGAGTAACTATGGATTTCAAAAAAATTGAATGGATTTTCTTCGTCGCCTTTCTAGGACTGAATGTTTTTTTATTTAGTAGTTATCATGAATCGATCAACCAAGAGCATACGGTAATACGCTCAGATCAGACAGAATCAATCAAAAAACGGTTAGCAAATGATGATATTACTTATACGGGTGATTTCTCTTCTGAAAGTAAGCAAGGCTACTATTTAAGTGCGGAAGAAACGGAACTGAGTCAAACGTTGTTCAAGTATCGCCAAGATAATAATCGACGTGGTTTATTAGAAAGTGGAGTTTCGATCAATGATAATATATTGACTAAAACATTATCGGACTCTGAATCTGAAAGCAAAGTCCTTGATCCAAATCGCATAGCAAGTTCACTCAATGATTTTTTGGATAACGAGGAAGATGTTTTATTTGGTAATGAGTATATCTATATGAAAAATTTCTCTGTATTAGAAGGTGATTCTCCTGAAATCACAGCGAGCCAAACGTATGAAGGATTGCCATTCTATGATGATACAGCTAAACTTATTTTCTCCCTCGAAAAAAAGGGGGATGAGTATCGCATTTTGAAGTATACTCAAACCCACTTAACGAATATTGAACAGTTGCGAGAAAAAACAGAATTGCATACGGAAGAAGAAGCTATTAATACATTGTATGTAAATAATAAAATCTCTCGAGGATCGAATATCCTTTGGCGTCAGCTGGCTTACTCTCGTATTTTGAAAGTACGAGAGAAAAATGTGTATGTACCGGTGTGGTATGTTGCAATTGAAACGCCGGATAAGACTTATCAGATCGAAACGGTCAATGCATTTAGTAATACGATTATTACAAATAATTCGATCCCAAAGGTGGAAGATCATTAAAAAAGTAGGTATAATGAAAAAAGTTTACAAAGTAAGAAGGGAAGTAGTAGTAAAATGGCTGAAGGAAATACAGCTTTTAAAATCAGTATCCTTGCAAGTGGGAGTTCAGGAAACTCATTATATATCGAGAGTGACAAAAAGCGACTTCTGGTAGATGCAGGACTGAGTGGGAAAAAAATTACTTCCTTAATGGCACAAATCGGTCGGACGCCCGATCAATTAGACGGTATTCTTGTGACACATGAACATCGAGATCACATTCATGGGGTAGGTGTTTTGGCGCGTAAGTACCATTTAGATATCTATGCAAATGAAAAAACATGGGAAGCTATGGCTCCGATGATCGGAAATGTCCCAATTGAACAAAAACATTTATTTCAGATGGGGAAAGTCCAAACATTTGGCGATTTAGATATCGAGAGTTTTGGTGTTTCTCATGATGCAGCTGCACCACAATTTTATCGTTTCCATAAAGAGAATCGTTCATTTGTCATGCTGACGGATACGGGTTATTGTAGTGATCATATGCGAGGGATCATTGAAAATGCTGATGGGTACTTGATGGAAAGCAATCATGATCTAGAGATGTTGCGTATGGGGCCGTATCCTTGGAATTTGAAACAACGTATTTTAGGCGATCGTGGTCATTTATCGAATGAAGATGGTGCATTAGTGATGACTGATGTAATTGGCGATCGTACAAAACGAATCTATTTAGGCCATTTAAGTAAAGAAAACAATATGAAAGAATTGGCCCATTTGACTATGGAAAATGTTCTTAAGGAAAAAGATCTAGGTGTGGGATATGATTTCAATGTGTACGACACTGACCCGGATGCTGCAACAGAATTATTTTCAATTTGATCAATCAGTTGTGACGGAAGTGATCGGCTCATAAAAATAAGCGGTAAAGTCCGAAAATTTGAAGGAATTTTTGGGATTTACCGCTTTTTTCGTAAGGAGTTACCTCCTGAATGCTATTTATTTTATTATAGGGAGTGCCTGATGATGAAAGTCACAGGCTTTTTTTATTTTTTACAGTAAACCTTGTTGCAATGCCAATTGTACAATGACAACTAGAGTGTTCATACCAATATGGGTAATCATTGGTGCCCAGATTCGTCCAGTGGATCGGTATAGTAAACTAAAGAAAAATCCTAAAAAGAAGTAGACGAGTAAATGCCCATCATTGTGTGCTAATGCAAAGAGCAAGGAACTAACACTTGCACCTACCCAAAAGTTGGTATAGTGACCAACGATGCCAAGAATACTGCGACGAAATACAAATTCTTCCATGATTGGTCCGGCAATAGTTGTAGCAATAATAAAAGCAGGAGTATCTAAAATCAGTTGGATAATATTTTGCGTATTTTCAGATGGAGAGACTTCTCCAAAAAAGAAACTCTCGATCATAACCGCAATACTTTGTAAAATTAGAGCGATAAAGATACCAACTACTCCATATAAAATGATTTTTGAGCGAGAAGCAACTGGTACGTTTGCTTCGATTTCTATGGGTTCTTTATGCCTGAAGTACAAGAACCACAGAATGATTGCACCTAAGATATACGCAACTGTTGTAGCATTAATCAAACCTGACGTTGAATTTACAAGTCCGACAGATGTCAGAAGTAAAGGCGAGACAAATACTAGCCCGTAACAAAAAATGCTAAAAAAGCTATATTTTTTTAATGACATATGAAACCTCCTTGAGCTAAGTGAAAAGCCAAGTGTAACTTTCTTTCTTGCTCTAATAATATAGGAAAAGCAACCGTTCGTTGAACTTTAATTGAAGAAACTTAGTAGCTTAATCAACTTCTGTGTTACTAAACACTATCCATTGTTCATTATACCATATCAAGATGTTTCTCTGATCAGTTAGTATTGATCGGCTTTTTCATGACCTATGATAAACGGTGTTCAAGAAGCAACACTTCAATAATAAGACAAAAAAATCCAAAATGAAAAAGCCATTTTTGATTTTCTTGTCTTATTACTCAGTGCTGAGCGCTTCTTTCACAACCAAGATAAACGGTGTTCAAGAAGCTGACCTTCAACATTAAGCTAGAAAATCAAAAAATATGAGGAGCTATTTTCTGATTTTCCATCTTACTACTCAGGTCAAAACGCTTCTTTCACAACCTATGATAAACGGTGTTCAAAAGCCAGCTCCTTCAATATTAAGTCAAAACTTGAAAAAATATGAGAAGCTATTTTCTCAAATTTTGCCTTAATACTTGGAGCTGATCGGCTTTTTCACAATCTTCTTTAAAAATTTTTTTTCTATGATTTAAAAAGCTTGCAAAAGAATAGGAGAATGAGTATTATTAAAAATGTAGGTTAGCACTCGATGTGATAGAGTGCTAATGGATTCAAAAAAAGAGTTATCGGAGGGATTTATCGTGTTAAAACCATTAGGTGATCGCGTCATCATTGAAGTCGCGCAAGAAGAAGAAAAAACTGTTGGAGGAATCGTTTTAGCTTCATCAGCGAAAGAGAAACCTCAAACTGGAACAGTTGTAGCAGTGGGTGAGGGACGTTTGCTAGAAAACGGTGAAAAAGTTCCTGCAGCTATTAAAGTAGGCGACCAAGTAATGTTTGAAAAATATGCCGGTACAGAAGTGAAATTTGAAGGAACAGAATATTTGATCGTCTCTGGAAAAGATATCATGGCGATTGTTGAGTAAGTACAAAACAAAAATAATTGATGAGGTGACGAAAAAATGGCAAAAGAATTAAAATTTGCAGAAGATGCACGTGCAGCAATGTTACGTGGTGTAGATAAATTAGCAGATACAGTAAAAGTGACATTAGGACCAAAAGGCCGTAATGTTGTTTTAGAAAAATCATATGGTTCTCCATTGATCACAAATGACGGTGTGACGATTGCAAAAGAAATCGAATTAGAAGATCATTTTGAAAACATGGGTGCAAAATTAGTTTCAGAAGTTGCATCAAAAACAAATGATATCGCTGGAGATGGTACAACGACAGCGACTGTATTGACTCAAGCAATTGTCCGTGAAGGTTTGAAAAACGTCACAGCTGGTGCTAACCCATTAGGTATTCGTCGTGGGATCGAATTAGCCACTAAAACAGCAGTGGAAGAATTACACAACATCTCAACTGTTGTTGACTCAAAAGAGGCTATTGCACAAGTTGCGGCTGTTTCTTCTGGTTCAGAACAAGTGGGCCGTTTGATTGCGGATGCAATGGAAAAAGTCGGCAATGACGGTGTCATCACAATTGAAGAATCTAAAGGAATCGAAACAGAATTAGATGTCGTAGAAGGTATGCAATTTGACCGTGGTTACTTGTCACAATATATGGTAACAGACAACGACAAAATGGAAGCTGTTTTGGAAAATCCATACTTGTTGATCACTGACAAGAAAATTTCAAATATCCAAGATATCTTACCTTTATTAGAACAAATCTTACAACAATCACGTCCTTTATTGATCATTGCTGATGACGTGGATGGCGAAGCATTACCAACATTGGTATTGAATAAAATCCGTGGAACATTCAATGTTGTTGCTGTAAAAGCACCAGGTTTCGGCGACCGTCGTAAAGCAATGTTAGAAGATATTGCTGTCTTGACTGGTGGTACAGTGATCACAGATGACCTAGGATTAGAATTGAAAGATGCAACAATCGAAAACTTAGGAAATGCTTCAAAAGTTGTTGTGGATAAAGACAACACAACGATCGTTGAAGGTTCAGGCGATAAAACAGCTATTGATGCACGTGTTCAATTGATCAAAAACCAAATCGCTGAAACAACTTCAGACTTTGACCGTGAAAAATTACAAGAACGCTTAGCGAAACTTGCCGGCGGAGTAGCAGTCGTAAAAGTCGGAGCAGCAACTGAAACAGAATTAAAAGAATTGAAACTACGTATTGAAGATGCGTTGAACGCTACTCGTGCTGCTGTTGAAGAAGGCATGGTCTCTGGTGGTGGTACAGCATTAGTGAACGTGATCAACAAAGTAGCGATGATCGAAGCAGAAGGCGACGTAGCAACAGGTATCAAGATCGTTACTCGTGCATTAGAAGAACCAATTCGCCAAATTGCTGAAAATGCTGGTTATGAAGGATCAGTTATTGTTGATAAATTGAAAAATGTTGATTTAGGAACAGGATTCAATGCAGCAACTGGTGAATGGGTAAACATGGTGGAAGCCGGAATCGTTGACCCAACAAAAGTAACTCGTTCAGCATTACAAAATGCAGCATCTGTATCTGCATTACTATTAACAACTGAAGCAGTTGTGGCAGATAAACCAGAACCAGCAGCACCTGCTGCACCAGCTATGGATCCATCAATGATGGGCGGCATGATGTAATAACTCCAGAAGAACCTTGTTCAATCAAGGTTCTTCTTTTTTTTGTCTTCTTAGAAAAAAGCATAAACAGGGTAAAATTGAGTGTGACGTAATGAGATTGTGCATTCATATTGTAAATAAAAAATGGGCAAATCACTAAATTGACAAGCCAATCATCAAATTTTTGTATTATTATTTCATCGATTTAATCTATGGAAGAAAATTTATTTCCTTTAACATTTCTTTCACTCTTTCGCTAGCGAAGTTCACAAAGTTATGCTATATTTGTGATATCATTATAATGTATACGCATTCATAATGATGGAAGATCGAATTGTAGGAGGATGAAAATGAATAAATTGATGGAATGGATGGAGAGATATATCTTGCCAGTTGCCACGAAGATTGGTTCGGAAAAGCATCTGGTTGCTTTACGTGATGCGTTTATTGGAACCATGCCGGCAACGATGGCTGGGGCAATTGCGGTGCTATTGAATGCGTTTATGCGTGATTTTCCTAACACGTATCTAGGTGAAGGGAATGCCATTACGACTTTTTTTACACCAGTAATTGGTGTCAATGGCCTGATTTGGAATGGGACGTTAGCGATTATGGCAGTCGTATTCGCATTGTCACTAGGCGCAAATTTGGCAAAGGCATATGAAGTGGACCCTGTATCAGGAAGTATTGTATCTTTAGTTGCATTTATTATTGGATTACCTGATGCTGCCACAGCTGTTTTGACGTTGCCAGAAAAATTGTCACAAGATGCTATGGACATGATCACTACCGCAGGCGGCGTGATTGCTGATGGTACTGATGGTGGACAGACGCTTTCGATGGGCGCATGGGGTTATTTCAACTTTGGGAAATACATGGGTGGTTCTGGTCTTTTTACAGCTATGATCTTTGGTTTTATTTCTGTTATCATTTTTGCACTATTGATGCGTAAAAAAATTATTATCAGAATGCCAGAATCAGTGCCACCAGCAGTTGCACGTGCTTTTGCCGCAATCATTCCTGCAGTTGTTTCTTTATATGTTGTGGGAACGATCAATTATATCTTCCGACAAACAGCAGGAGTACCATTGATTGACTGGATCTCTGAAGCGATTCAAAAACCTTTGATGAATTTATCGCAAGGGTATGGCGCAGTGTTTATTATCGTGTTACTTGTTCATGTGCTTTGGTTCTTTGGATTACATGGAACAAATATCATGTCACCAGTGTTACAGACACTTTATGGTACAGCGATGGTCGAAAATACCAATGCCTTTCAAAATAATGAGCCAATCCCCTTCAAATGGGTAGCAGGTTCATTTGAAGCATTCGTATGGCCTGGTGGTGCCGGCGTAACGTTGGTATTGATCGTCATGATTTTATTTTTATCAAAACGTGCCGATTATAAAACAGTTGGTAAGCTAGGGATTGCTCCTGGTTTGTTCAATATCAATGAACCAGTGATGTTTGGTCTACCAGTCGTATTGAATCCATTGTTGATGATCCCATTCATCGTCGCACCACTTGTAACGGCAACCATTGCTTACTTTGCGACAATGGCAGGCCTTGTTCGCCCAGTGGTGGTAAATGTGATTTGGGTCATGCCAACGATTATCAGTGGGTTCTTAGCAACCGCAGGTGACTGGCGTGCCATTGTCTTGACGATCGTCAATCTCTTAGTCGCTGCTTTGATTTGGGCACCATTTATCTTGGCTGCAAACCGTTTAGATCCTAATCTAGGTGAACCAGAAGAATAAAAGAAGCAAACTCCTTGCTATGAGACGCGTTTCATACCGTATACTCAAAGCATAAATAAAGGAGGGCTTCTTATGAATACCTATATCAAAGCAACGCAAGGCACCAAAAATCAATGTTTTTACGCATTTGTTGAGTTTAAAGATTCCATGCTCGTGTTGTCTAGTTTTCAAGGCCTTAATCGATCGGTGATCAAAAAAATCAATTTAGCAGATATTTCTGGTTTGACCAAGGATAATTATTGGGGTGGTCAACGAATCAGTTTCTATGACCAAGGAACATTGTATCAATTTTTCGAATGTGGACCTGCTGTGGTAGACTATCTACAAGAAAATCTTTTTGTATAGGTGGCGAACAGTAGTCATGGCAAACATCCGAGATATAGCCAAACGAACAGGATATTCTGTTTCGACGGTATCCCGTGTCATCAATCAACATCCTTATGTCGATGAAGCGAAACGAACAGAGATCTTGAAAGTGATCAAAGAATTAAATTATGTACCGAATGCCAATGCCAGACAACTAAGTTCTGGAAAAACTAAAAATATTGGTGTCATTTTACCTTACACAAATCACCCATATTTTGATCAGTTGCTCAGTGGAATCATTGAAGTCGCTTTTAGTGAGGGCTATAAAGTGACGTTGTTGCCAACAAACTACCAAATAAAACGGGAACAACAATATTTAGAAGAGTTTGCGGCGAAAGCATTTGACGGATTGATCATTACATCAAGAGCAAATCCCTTAGAGTTGTTGCTTGATTATCAACGCTATGGCCCTATCGTCTTTTGCGAAAAGATCGAAGACTTGGAAGTAATGAGTGTCTATATTGATCGCAAACAATCGATTACTGATGGCTTATCCTTTTTAAAAGATCAAGGTGTCAAACGTTTAGGTGTCACCTTAGGAAGAACCGGTCGAATGAGTTACAATTCGAAAATCACATTAAAACTGTGTAAAGAGATTTTTCCTGACTTTAATGAAGCTGATGTCTACTGGCAGTGTATTGATACCGAGCATGGGGAAATGGCAGGGGAATTTTTTAAGGAACGAGGAATTGATGGCATTTTCACGAATTCAGACACAGTAGCAGCGGGAATCCTGCAAAGCTACAAAAAACAAAAAATACCAATTGTTGGTAGGGAAAATATGCTGATCAGTGAATTATTAAATTTTTCAACAATTGATCACCATTTGAAACAATGTGGTGAAACCGCTTTTCGTTTGTTTTTGAATGATACAGTCGAACAAGTAAAGATTCCGTATACTTTTATTCAACGTCCGTGAAATAAAAAAGACAAATCCTTTTTGTGGATTTGTCTTTTTTTATTTATGCATGAGCTTGAATGATCTCATTCAATGCTATAGCGGCGCCTTTACCACAGCGAGAATCATAGTATTCAGTAAAACGTTCATCTGAGATATACAGCATACCTAATCCTTTGTGGGCTTCTGCTTGATACGTGGGCCAACTAAATAATAGCCATTTTTTATGTGCATCAAAAATTTCTTTTGCAAGTGCCTGATTTGATTGGTCAGACAGATAAGACGTTAAATTCGTTAGTAATTGTTGCTCAACTTCTTGCATTTCTTGGTATTTTTCTTGGGAAAGGTTTTGCCATTGTTCGTTTGCTTTATCAATCGTTTCTTCTCCGTATTTTTCACGGATCTCTGTGCCATAGTTTGTTTCATTTTCAGTTATTTTTTGTTTTTTTAATCCTTCAAATTTTTCTTGGTCAGTCATCTTTTTTCCTCCTTTGAATTGTGCTAATGTTTGTTGGACGGTTGCCAGGAGAGTATCAATTTCTGCTCGTTTCTCTAGTAGTTTTCTCTGATGTTCGATGAGTGCATGTTGATGATCAAAGGTAGGATCATCTAATAATTCGCGAATTTGGTTCAGTGGAAAATCTAAGGATCGATAAAATAAAATTTGTTGTAGACGATCGATTTCTTGAGAACCATAGATACGATAACCAGCTGAATTGATCCGTTTGGGTTTGAGTAAATCAATTTCATCGTAAAAACGTAGTGTACGACTACTTACTCCTGAGAGCTGTGCCATTTTCTTAATTGTGTATTCCATTGTTTTCCCTCCTGACAAAACTAGCATAATCCTTGACGTAACGAGAAGGTCAAGTGAAAAATCATCTTTTTTATCTAATTGATTATATGTTATACTATTAAACGAAGAGAGGGAAATCAAATTGTTTTTTTATCGTCTTTATGAAAGCGATTTATTTTATTGAGTAAAAAAATTAAGAAAAGAGGAAAAGTATGAAACTGATTGAAACTCCGATTACGAGCAACTTGAATATCAAAACTTTTTATCCAAAAATCGTTGATTTCTTTTTTAGAAATTCTGCTATTCGATTTTATAAACTATTTTCTTTAGATCGTACACAGATTTTGTTGATCGATACCTATAATCAAGTCCAATTAGTGATGATCAATACAAAAAAGAAAATCACTAAACAGGAAATTGATTATGCAATCAAAAAAGTGTTGAAAACAGAACGATCAGCGGTCAATATCCATGTAGGTGTCAAGCAAGAATTAGAAGAAGCGGGTGTTCAGTTCAAACGGCCGAATAAGGATATCGTCATTGTAGAACAAGCCATCGCAACGATTGCATAGCTCGATCAATACAGCAAGAAAGTTATGGATGATCCTAAATTGAATAAGCGATAGGAAGTAAAGCGCCTAAATTCCAAGATAGTTTGATCTTTGGGATTTAGGCGTTTTTTTACAACCTAGATAAACGGTGTTCAAGAAGCAACACTTCAATAATAAGCCAAGAAAATCCAAAATGAAAAAGCCATTTTTGATTTTCCTGTCTTATTACTCAGTGCTGAGCGCTTCTTTCACAACCTGGATAAACGGTGTTCAAGAAGCTGACCTTCAACATTAAGCTGAAAAATCAAAAAATATGAGGAGCTATTTTTGCAAGTTCTACCTTACTACTCGGAGCTGCCCGGCTTTCTCACAATCTCCTATCTTATTTCTTTACTTTGTACAAAATAAAACAAGATTTCTTTTACTAGGGTATTTTTTTGTTATAATGGATAAGAAATGAAAATTGGCTAAGAGGAGCAATAAAAAAGATGACGACAACTTACTCAGATGACAGTTTGACGCTACATACGGATCTTTACCAGATCAACATGATGCAGACTTACTGGGAACTAGATAGAGCAGATAAACATGCAGTTTTTGAATGTTACTTCCGCGAGATGCCATTCAATCATGGTTATGCTGTTTTTGCAGGGTTAGAACGATTAGTGGATTATTTAGAAAACTTGACATTTACTGATACAGATATTGCGTATCTTCGCGAAATGGCTGTTTATCCGGAAGGCTTTTTGACGTATTTACGTGAATTCAAATTCAAAGCGACTGTCCGTTCCGCTCGTGAAGGAGAACTTGTTTTTGCGAATGAGCCATTGATCCAAGTGGAAGGCCCATTAGCCCATTGTCAATTAGTAGAAACAGCCTTATTGAATATGGTGAATTTTCAAACGTTGATCGCGACGAAAGCGGCTCGTATCAAATCAGTGATCGGTGACGATCCATTATTGGAGTTTGGTACACGCCGTGCGCAAGAATTGGATGCTGCGGTTTGGGGTACTCGTGCTGCTTATATTGGTGGAGCAGATGCAACGAGCAATGTTCGTGCAGGGAAAATTTTCGGGATTCCAGCAAGCGGTACCCACGCTCATTCACTTGTTCAAAGTTATGGGAATGACTATGAAGCATTTATGGCGTATGCAAAGACACATAAAGATTGTGTTTTTCTAGTGGATACTTACGATACCTTGAAATCGGGTGTTCCTAGTGCGATCCGTGTGGCAAAAGAACTTGGCAACAAGATCAATTTCCAAGGCGTACGTATCGATAGTGGTGATATGGCGTATATTTCGAAACGGGTCAGAGAACAATTAGATTCCGCTGGTTTTACAGAAGCAAAAATCTATGCCTCAAATGATTTAGATGAAGCGACGATTTTAAACTTAAAAATGCAAAAAGCAAAAATCGATGTTTGGGGCGTGGGAACAAAGTTGATCACCGCCTATGACCAACCGGCTTTAGGTGCAGTCTTCAAACTGGTATCCATCGAAAATGAACAAGGTGAAATGATCGATACGATCAAATTGTCTAGCAATGCAGAAAAAGTTACTACACCAGGTAAAAAACAAGTATGGCGTATCACTCGTAACTTTGATGGGAAATCAGAAGGCGATTATGTGACACTATGGGACGAAGATCCTCGACAAGAAGAAGAGATCTTCATGTTCCACCCGACACATACCTTTATCAATAAAACTGTTCGTGATTTTACAGCTCGGCCAATTTTACAAGATATTTTTGTTGAAGGAACGAGAGTCTATGACTTACCGACATTAGAAGAAATCAAAGAGTATACCAGAGGAAACTTAGATTCTCTTTGGGAAGAATACAAACGTGATTTGAATCCGCAAAAATATCCTGTGGATCTATCAACAGATTGCTGGAATCATAAGATGGCAATCATGGAACGAATGAAAAAAAGCGTCACACAATTAACGAGTGAACTATAGGAGGAATGGAAGATGAATCATTTACAACAAGCAATCATCGAAGAATTAGGCGTGAAATCAGTCATCGATCCTCAAAATGAAATTCGTGTGAGTATCGATTTCATGAAAGAATATTTGAAAAAGAATCCCTTCTTAAAAACCTTGGTTTTAGGTATCAGTGGAGGACAAGATTCTACTTTAGCCGGACGTTTAGCACAATTGGCAATGGAAGAAATGCGGGAAGAAACGAAAGATGATAGTTACCAGTTTATCGGTGTACGTTTGCCATATGGAGAACAGGCAGATGAAGAAGATGCCAAAGCGGCGTTAGACTTTATCCAACCAGACGTCCAATTACGTGTAAATATCAAACCCGCTGTCGATGCGCAAACGCAAGCATTGATTGAAGCAGGTGTGGAAATCAGTGATTTCAATAAAGGGAATATCAAAGCGCGCCAACGAATGATCACACAATATGCGGTTGCTGGACAACGCGCAGGGGCTGTGATCGGAACCGACCACGCAGCTGAAAATATTACTGGTTTCTTTACAAAATATGGAGACGGTGGGGCAGATATTTTGCCATTGTTCCGCTTGAATAAACGCCAAGGAAAAGCATTGTTGAAGGCTTTAGACGCGCCAGAACATCTCTATACCAAAGTGCCAACAGCTGACCTTGAAGAAGGCAAGCCGATGATTGCCGATGAAGTCGCATTAGGTGTCACATATGATGAGATCGACGACTATTTGGAAGGGAAAGAAATTCCAGTAGATGCACAACAAAAAATCGAGCAATGGTGGAATAAAACACAGCATAAACGTCATTTGCCAATTTCGATCTTTGATGATTTTTGGAAATAAAGTGAAATAAACGAATCAAATGAACCGTTAATCCTTTGTTGATCAAGGGATTAACGGTTTATTTTTGTTTGTATTCGCGTTTTGTTCTCCAGTGTATTTTTAAGGTGAAGATTTTTATTGCTTTGCTTCATTCTCATAGAAAAGAAGGCTTAAAAAATAAGTTTTCCACATTGGAAGAGTCAGTATTGAAAGAAACAAAATAGGATCGGCTATACTTGATTGACACTCTTTGACAGTCTGAAACAAATCGATGTTCCTTAAGAAAATCATTTGATAGCGACAATAGCATCTATTTCTACTTTGAATCTTGGATCAATCAATCCAGCTACTATTACTACTGTCATTGCTGGTTTATTTTCTCCATATAGTTTTATAAGTGTCGTCCTAAGTGATCCTAAAAAGGAAGCATCAGTTAAATACACGTTCATTTTGACAATATTTTGGGTACTCGCTTCGTTATCCATAATGATGGAATTTATTTTTTCAACAACGATTTGTATTTGCTCATCGATACCATCGGGAATGTAATCCTCTTTTTGAGGTGTCTGTCCGGAAATAAATAATAAAGGTGAATCTGTCATAACACTATTTGAATAGATAGCCATAAAATTACTCCTTTTCATTGATATTATTATTCGGTGCTGACCGCTTCTTTCACAACCTAGATAAACAGTGTTCGAAAGCCAGCTCCTTCAATAGTAAGTCAAAACTTGAAAAAATATGAGAAGCTATTTTCTCAAGTTCTGCCTTACTACTTGGAGCTAAACGGCTTTCTCACAACTTAGATAAACGGTGTTCAAAAAGCTGACCTTCAAAATTAAGCTGAAAAATCAAAAAATATGGAAAGCTATTTTCTGATTTCTCATCTTACTGCTCAGGTCAAACCGCTTTTTTCACAACCTAGATAAACGGTGTTCAAGAAGCAACACTTCAATAATAAGTCAAAACCATCAAAAATGAAAAAACCATTTTCGATGATTCTGTCTTATTACTCAGTGCTGACCGCTTCTTTCACAACCTTAACTATAATACACCTTCATCTTGATATCTTGGTCGTAGTTGCCGAAGCCTTTGCCGAATAGGGTGCAGCCACCGACGTTTTTGGCGTCTTCTTTGACTTCGATGCGGAAGGTCCAGACGTCTTCGTTTCTTGGGATGTCATTGATCGTGATTTCAGATAATGGTTCGCCGTTGATATTGGTCAAATGTTTAGTGATACGGATTGTTTTCAATAGTCCGTATTGGTTTAGATTATCTGGATACCAGTCCGGGGTATGTTTTCCACGAATGTCTGCGAAATCTCCTGGGCTTGTCCAGTTACCTAATTCCACACCGTTTAGGCTGAAAGTGATATCCGATGGCCAATTGTCGTTCGAAAAGGGAAACTCGGAAGATAGTTCAACGGACAATTCCAACATTTCCAAGGTATCTTCTTCGTTTAAAAAGTTTGGTGTTTGATATTCAACAAATCCGCTTGTAAACCACAGAATCCGAGCATCCATTCGTCGTGGATCGGCAAAATAACGTGGTTCATCGACTTTGCCGATAAAGTCATGGATCGTTGCCAGACCGCATGTCGGCTCGATCGAATAGCGGGTATAATGACCGATAGGGATCGATGTTTCTTTCGTATCAAAGGCATTGAAGATTTTTTCTGGAAACGTGATGTTGATTTTATCGACACGTAAGCTGGAAATTTTTTTTTGGCCTATTTTTTCAGATTTGATGATATTTGCTTCTTCAAGTTTTTTTACATGCATTGTTGTAATCGCGCTACTGATACCGAGTGCTTGGGCAAGCTCTTTGATATTCATTTTGTTTTTTGAAAGTAACTGGATGATTTTTATCCTTGTTTTACTAGCTAAAGCTTCATAAACAGGTAACGATTCTTCATTGATTTGGAGTTGCATGATTTTTCACCTCTTATTTAGGTTTTTGTTTAACTATATATTAACATAAATATTAATTTATAGGTTAATATCATAAAACTAATATATATAATTAACATTTATGTTAATTATAATGTAAAAATATTTTTATATTTAATAATATTATTATTGACAACGCTTTCAAAGAAAGATATGATTCATGTATAAATTAAAGGAGGGGACATATGGAAGCTGTAATGTCAGTTAGTCGTGTGCAAAAGATAGGGGAAATCGATCGTCGTTTGTATGGCTCGTTTATTGAGCATATGGGACGTGCAGTGTATGGAGGGATCTATCAACCAGATCATCCGACTGCAAATGATAAGGGATTTCGCCAAGACGTTATGGAGCTAGTCAAAGAATTATCGGTACCATTGATCCGGTATCCAGGTGGGAATTTTGTTTCTGGGTTCAATTGGGAAGATAGTGTGGGGCCTATAGCGGAGCGGCCGAAAAGATTAGACCTTGCTTGGCGATCTTTAGAAACAAATCAAGTGGGGGTGCATGAATTTGCTGCGTGGTGTCAAGAAGTGGGCGCTGAGATCAATATGGCTGTCAATCTTGGAACACGTGGCTTAGATGCTGCAAGAAATCTAGTAGAATATTGCAATTATCCTAGTGGTACTTATTGGAGTGAGCAAAGAATAGCAAATGGACAAACCGAACCTTTTTCGATCAAGACGTGGTGTTTAGGCAATGAAATGGATGGTCCTTGGCAAATCGGTCATAAGACAGCAGCGGAGTATGGACGGCTGGCAGAAGAAACAGCAAAAGCAATGAAACTTGTCGATGAATCGATCGAAGTCGTTTTATGTGGTAGCTCGAATAGTAAAATGCCGACGTTCGGTGAGTGGGAATTGACTGTATTGGATCAAGCCTATGAACAAATCGATTATCTTTCATTGCATCAGTATTATGGCAATCAAACAAATGATTTGAAAAATTATTTAGCTCGTTCAGTCGATATGGATCAGTTCATCTCTGGTGTTGTTGCGATGTGTGATGCAATCAAGGCGAAAAAACACAGCAAGAAACAAATCAATCTATCTTTTGATGAATGGAATATTTGGTATCATTCGACAGAACATGATCAAACAGTCAAGCCATGGCAAGTGGCCCCACCTTTATTAGAAGATCACTATAATTTTGAGGATGCTTTAGTATTGGGCTGTTTATTGATCACTTTGTTAAAACATTCTGATCGAGTAAAAATTGCTTGTCTGGCGCAGCTAGTCAACGTAATTGCTCCGATCATGACAGAAGAAGACGGTGAAGCATGGCGTCAAACAATCTATTATCCATTTATGCAAGTCGCGACTTTAGGGCAAGGTATTGCTTTACGACCTGAAATCACTGTCGATACGTATGCAACGAGTGAATTTGATACAGTTCCATATTTAGAAAGTATCGCGGTGCTGAATGAAGAAAAAAATGAGTTGGTGATCTTTGCAGTGAATCGTGGAGAAGAAGAGATGAGTTTAGATCTACAATTTTCTGACTTAAAGCTTGAGGAAGTCATTAATTTTTCAGAGATGTCTGGCTATGAAATCAAAGCGGTCAATCAAGCAGGAAATGAGCAAATCAAACCTGTGTCTTCAAAAGCCTACGAACATAAAGAAAATCAGTTGAATTGCAAATTGAAACCGTTATCTTGGAATGTGATCCGTACAAGCTTGACCCCGAACAAATAAGGAGGAGATAGAGATGCGAGGAAAAAAATTGATGATTGGTTCATTGTTGTTAGCTGCGACTGGAATATTAGGTGCTTGTGGCGGTGGTGCTTCTTCTCAAAGTAAAAATGACGGAGAAGTCACACTCTCTTTTTGGAATGGGTTTACAGCTTCTGACGGAGAGATCTTACAAGAGATCGTCAATGATTTTAATAAGAATAATGACAAAAACATCACGATTGAGATGGATGTGATGACATGGGCTAATTTGAATGAAAAATTACCAACGGCTATTTCTTCGAGAAAAGCGCCAGATTTTGTTGCACTGAACTACGCTGATTTTGCTCAATATGTGGAGAATGGGGCTGTGCAGCCTGTAGATGATTTCTGGGAATATGACGGTGTGGATAAAGGAGATTTCAAAGATACTGCGGTAGATCTAGGAATGGTGGATGATCAGCAATACTTTATTCCGATGCAAGTACAAGGGATGTATATGTATTGGAACAAAGAATTATTCAAACAAGCTGGCTTGGATGAAACAACACCACCAACTACTTGGACAGAATTAACAGAGATGGCTCCACAACTGACCGATAGTAGTAAAAATGTCTCAGGTTTTGTCTTCAATAAAGACGGTACTGCACCACTTTATAACTGGATGAAGGCAAATGGAGGAAAACTTGTCAGCGATGACTATACAAAATCTGAGTTTGCTTCACCAGAAAATCTTGAAACACTAACAGCCATCCAAAAAATGATCCATGTCGATAAAGCAGGACCAGAATCGATTTCAGGAGCAGAAATGGATAATTTGATGAACGCTGGACAATTATCGATCATCATCAACGGACCGTGGTTGAATAACGGCTTGAAAGCAAACGAAATCGATTATGGTGTAACGACATTACCGCAAGCAAGTGCGGACGGTGAAAAAACAGCGATTTTAGATGGTGTTGGTTATGCAATCCCAGCAAGTACAGATAGTGACAAAAAAGAGGCAATCTATGAATTCCTAAAATACTGGAACACAAGTGAAATCGGTAAAAAATGGAGTATTGAAAATGGCTTCCCTGCCTACTTATCATCTGTCGCAGAAGATGAAGAAGTGAAGAATGATCCTATCGTATCGGAACTATCCAAACAAATGGAATATGCTGAACCTTATCTACCAGGATTCACGAAAATCGCAGCAATCAATAATGACATCATTAATCCATTGATCGAAAAATTGTTGGCTGGTGAAGATCCAGAGCAACTCATGAATGATGCAGATGATCAGATCAATGATCTATTGAAGGAATAATCGAGTAACAGTTCACAATGAAATCAAAACAACGAAAGAAATAGAAGGAATCTCGTAGAGGATAAGGCGAAAGTCCTATAAATTGCAAAAACATATTTATTGCTTTCGCTTTCCTTTTTCGAGAAAAACTTCTTTCCTTTCTTGGGCTGATTTTTCATCGCTTGAACTGTTCATCAAGGAATCCATCGAATAAGAAAGAGGGGAAATAGACGAAATGAAAGCATTCACCAGATACTGGAACCGACCGGATCGAGCGGCTTATTTGTTTTTAGTGCCATCCTTTTTGATTCTACTGTTATTCACAGTGGTGCCACTGATTGGTACATTTGCGATCAGTTTTACTGATTTGAACATCTTTTTTACTTCAAGAGAGTTCGTAGGCATGGATAACTTTTTGCGGATCTTTGGGGATGAACGTGCGGTCAATTCACTTTTCCATACGTTGTATTTTACCTTACTTGAAACACCAACACAGATTATCGTTGGTTTATTAGCTGCGGTGATCTTGTCAAAGAATACTCGTTTCAATCGCTTTTGTCGCTCAACTTTTTATATCCCTGTTATTTGTTCCTTAACATCCATTGCAATCATCTTTTCAATGTTGCTTGACCCAAACGTTGGGGCTATCCCTTACCTTTTCTCACAAGTAGGTTTGCCGATTCCACAATTTTTCCGTGATCCAACATTAGCAATGCCAACAGTTGCGCTGATGACGGTTTGGAAAAATTTCGGTGTCACGATGACGATCCTGATCACTGCTATTCAAGGAATCTCCCCTTCGCTTTACGAATCAGCGCAAATGGATGGAGCAACCAATCGTCAACAATTCTTTAATATCACGTTACCGCAGATCATCCCATCTCTTGGTTTTTGTATCTTGACCAACCTGATTGGTTCCATGCAAGTGTTTGACCAAGTATATGTGGCAACGAACGGCGGACCACAATTCAAAACGGAAACAGCTGTCCAATACATTTATAGTCGCGGCTTCACCGCTCCATATGAGTTAGGCTATGCTTCCGCATTATCTTCAGTACTGTTTGTCATTGTAGCTGTGCTGGCAATTTCGACCAATTTATATATGTCAAGAAAAGAAAAACAAATGAAATAGGGGGGAGTAATAATATGCTTTCGGAAAGTTATACAGCAGTTTCAACGAATCGTCGGAAAAATTTTGATGGAAAGAAATGGTTGCGTGTCGTCGGAATGTTACTCGTATTATTGATTATCGCTTTTCCTTTTCTATGGTTGATCATTTCCTCGTTCAAATATGAAAAAGACATTATTTCTTTTCCCCCGAGAATTTTTGCAGATGAATATACCTTTGAGAATTATATCAAGGTTTGGACGACTATTCCGTTGTTAGATTACATCAAAAACACAGTAATCTTTGCAGGTGGGACAGTGATCACTTCTGTTTTCTTTGATTCTCTTGCAGGGTATGCTTTTGCTCGGATGCGCTTCAAAGGGAAATCGGTGTTGTTTTACTTTGTTTTGTTAACGATGATGATCCCATTTCAAGTCTTCATGATCCCACTGTTCATCCAAGCAAACTTTTTAGGTATGTTAGATACGTATGCCGGATTGATCATTCCTCGGATGACTACTGCTTTTGGGATATTTATGATGCGGTCGTTTTTTGTGACTTTACCAGATTCATTGGAAGAAGCCGCACGTATTGACGGGTTAGGTGAGTTCAAGATTTTCTTGAAGATCATGTTGCCTTTGAGCAAGCCAACACTTCTATCACTAGCAATCTTTACGTTGATGAACAGTTGGAATGATTTATTGTATCCACTGATTTTGACAACAAGTTCGAAAATGCGGACGTTACCTGCAGGATTAGCTTTATTCACCGGACAAAATATATCATTTTATGGACCGGTGATGGCAGGAACAGTTATTTCGATGTTGCCATTGTTGATCATTTATATTTTTGCTCAAAAATACTTTGTACAAGGAACTGCAATGTCTGGCATGAAAGAGTGAGAAGATGAAATTAGTCGAAACAAAATGGTATGGTCAATTGATCCAAATTTCCGATCATATCTTATTAGGGATTTTATGGGTCGTCGTTTCTTTGCCTTTAGTCACAGTAGTACCAGCCACAACAGGGGTCTTTACAGCGTTGAATAAATGGAAGAATGGCGAATCAGGGCATGTTTGCTATTCCTTTTTTCAGGGCTTTAAGCGTAAGTTTTTCCTTCAATTAGTGATGAGTTGCGTGACCATCATCAGTTATTTTGCGATGAATCTTATTTTGCAAGAATCTGCTATTTGGTTAGTGATTTGTGGGTATGTAACAATGTTGGTTTTTACGATGTTTTTACTTTCTTGGTGTAGTTCTCTTGCCCAAAATGACGCTCTTTCCGGAAAGGAACTTTTTCAAGAAAGTACATTGTGGGTGTTGACCAACTTTTTGAAGAATCTTGTATGTTGTGGCATATTATTAGTTTTTCTTGTGCTTGTGTTTATGTTTCCGCCGATTATTTTTGTATTAGCAGGTGGGGTTTGGTGGTTGATCAATCATTTAGTGGGAAACATAAATAGGAAAGGAGTGTGGCAATGAAAAAAGTTGAATTAAAGGTACGTCAAGGATTTTCTAAAGGAGCTATCAGTCCACGACTCTTCGGTTCTTTTGTTGAACATATGGGAAGTGTCGTGTATAACGGAATATTTGAACCAGAACATCCGACCGCGGATAAGAACGGCTTTCGACAGGACGTGCTTTCTTATGTAAAAGAACTGTCTTTAGGGGTGATCCGTTATCCTGGAGGGAATTTTACTTCAGGATATGACTGGCAAGATACGATTGGTCCAGTCACCGAGCGTCCAAAAAAAATCGATCTTGCATGGCAAGGAATCGAACCAAATACATTCGGGCTACATGAATTTTTCAAATGGTTAGACATGGTAGAAGCGGAGCCAATCATGACGGTGAATCTAGGCACAAAAGGAATCGATGATGCGCGTAATCTAGTAGAGTATTGTAATTTTCCTCAAGGAACCTCTTGGAGTGAGTTACGCAAACAAAACGGACAAGAGCAACCTTTTAACGTGAAACTTTGGTGCTTAGGAAATGAGTTAGACGGTCCTTGGCAAATTGGCGCAAAAAGTGCCTATGAGTATGGCAGGTTAGCCAATGAATCTGCCAAAGCGATGAAATTAGTCGATGAATCGATCGAAACGATTTTAGTCGGTAGTTCGACGCCACGCTTAGCGTCTTATCCTGAATGGGACCGAATCGCTTTAGAAGAAGCATATGAAAACGTTGATTATATTGCTTTGCATAATTACATCGATAAATATGACGAAGAAGATTTGACTAAACCTCCAAAAAATGAGCGAGCAGATACCAAAACTTACTTAGCTAAAGCGGAACGGTTTGATCGACAAATCGAAGAGATCATTGCGACGTGTGACTATGTGAAAGGCTATCTACGCAGTGACAAGACGATGTACTTAGCTTTTGATGAATGGAATGTTCATAGCCAACCAGAACAAACCTATCAAAAATTCCAAGAGGGGTCACCAATCGATTGGTGCCAGTTCACCATGGAAGATACATTACTGTTCGGCACGTTAGGTCTTGCGATTTTACGGCATGCAGATCGTGTCAAAATTGCTTGCCAATCGCTTTTAGTCAATACCATCCCGCTTATCCTAACAGAGAAAAATGGGATCGCATGGGTAAATCCGACCTATTATGTGATGCAACATCTGGCAAAATATGCGAAAGGCACTGTATTAGATCAACAAACGTTTTGTCCCACATATGAATGTGATACTGGAAAAGAAGTGCCGATCATTGATAGCGTAGTTGTCGAAAATGAGCAAGAAATCGTACTGTTTCTAGTGAATCGCACAGAAGAGAAAGTGTCCATTACGACAACGCATGATTTTGAGCTGGAGACTAAAGCAGTCCAACTAGTCGTAAAAAGTGATCATTTACTAGATAAAAATACGAAAGACGCTCCGAATACGATCCAGCCGATAGAACAAGTAATCGATGTAAATGAAAAGAACAC
This sequence comes from Enterococcus pernyi, assembly GCF_045371165.1. NCBI lineage: Bacteria > Bacillati > Bacillota > Bacilli > Lactobacillales > Enterococcaceae > Enterococcus > Enterococcus pernyi. The sequence continues at coordinate 136,632 of NZ_JBIQDM010000004.1, read as the reverse complement.
GATCCATATGGTGCTTGAAGCATATTCTTGGAATGTCATCAGACTAAAAAAATGTGAGGAACCTTTATGAAAAAAACAACTTATGCTAATCCAATCGTCCTTGAACGAGCCGATCCTTGGATCTACAAACATACGGACGGCTACTATTATTTTACGGGTTCTCTACCTGGTTATCAGTCCATCGAATTGAGACGTGCGAAAACGATCGATGGCTTGAAGCATGCAGAAAAGTTACTGGTTTGGCATGCACCTAAAACTGGACCCATGAGTCAGTTGATCTGGGCACCAGAAATCCATTATATCCAAGGAAAGTGGTATATCTATTTTGCAGCCAGTGATCATGCAGAGATTCGTGATCGGGATCATCACCATCGGATGTTCGTTCTTGAAAACACGTCCATTGACCCAATGAATACTGATTGGGAAGAAAAAGGGCAAATCATCACTGCTACAGACACGTTTAGTTTAGACGGCACGACTTTTACACATCAAGGAAAGTTGTATTATGTTTGGGCGCAATTAGACCCGCGTATTCCGGGAAACTCCAATCTCTATTTATCAGAAATGGCAAATCCTTGGACACTGACCGGAAAACAACTATTATTAGCCATCCCAGAATTTTCTTGGGAAAAGCAAGGATTTGCAGTCAATGAAGGACCAGCCGTACTGGTTCGTAACGGGAAAATATTCATCACTTACTCAGGGAGTGCCACGGATGAAAATTATGCAATGGGTTTGCTGTGGGCAGAAGAGTCAGCGGATCTACTTGACGGTTATTCTTGGCATAAAAATCCTGAACCTGTCTTTGTCTCTTCGGAGAAAAATAAGCAGTTTGGACCGGGACATAACTCCTTTACTCTCTCAGAAGATGGCAAAGAAGATGTATTAGTTTACCATGCACGACCAGAAAAAAATGAAGGAATCGATCCTCTGAACAATCCCAATCGTCATGCCAACGCACAAGTATTTTCGTGGGACACAGAGGGATTCCCAGTTTTTGGTGAACCAGTTGCGTATTCGGCTGATATTTGAGCATCATTTCAATAAAGCCCTTCAAGAAATAAGCGGTAATAGCCACAATTTGTTGTTCAAAATTGTGGCTATTACCGCTTATTCTTTGCGAGCTGGAGAGACTAAGACACAGTTTCATTCCTTTTGTTTTCTATTTATTTTTTTATAAAATTGGTCGTTCAGACTACTTGTTTTTTGAACTTTACTTTCATTTGTGAAGCGACTAGAATAAAATAGGCGTTAAAGTAGTTTAGAAAAAGTGAAGGAGCGCTCTCTTGAACAAACATTTAGATAAGTTTTCAACCAAACAACAAAAAATTCTACGAATCACTACTCTGGGGGTAGTAACAGTCTTAGTGATACTTATAAGTAATTTGTATTTACAATGGTGCCAGAATAATCTTTCAGTTGATTTAGCCTTGAAATTTGCTTTTTCATGGCACACAGAAAAATTTTTACTTGCTTGTTTCGTATTACTTACTGTCTTTTTATTTATGGTCGCTTTCGCGGGTTCTTACTTATTTGGTCTGCTTTTTTATCTCGTAAGTATCGGTATATTAGGTTTTGCAAATTACTTGAAAATGAGCTATCGTCAAGAACCAATCTATCCAGATGACTTAAAGATGATCACAGAGTTCAATTTACTCAAAGACATGACCGGAACACCGATTTTTATTGGGTTGATTCTACTAGCGATCCTTGCCTTTGGTGGAGTGGTCTGGGCAATTGTCCGTAGTTTCAAAAAAGATCGAACATTCCAAATCTATCGTATCTTGACTTTAATCATGACCGTTGCAATGATGGGTTATTTCAGTAACTTCAATAATCCCAATAATTTGTTGCGTAAAGCTTATAATCAAACGGCTTTGTGGATTCCTTATAGTCAAAAAATGAATTATTATAATACAGGATTTATTGGTGGCTTCTTATACAATCTAAAAGTTGAACCGATGGAACGACCAGAAGGTTATTCAAAAGAAAAAATCAATGAAATCACTGAAAAATATCAAGCAATCGCAGACGAAAAAAATCAAACAGCAAGTGATGAGCAGCCAAATATCATTTATGTGATGAGTGAAAGCTTTTCTGATCCAAGTCATCTAAATGGTGTCACGGTGACCGGTGATCCCTTAGCTGACTATCGTGAAGTGGCAAATCAAACCTATAGTGGCCGAATGCTTTCGCAAAATTATGGTGGTGGAACAGCAAATATTGAGTTTGAAGCCTTAACGGGTCTATCCATGGCGCTATTCAATGGTCAAATGACCACACCATATACGATGCTCGTTCCCAAGCTGGATCAATTACCATCGCTTGTTTCCACGCTCAATGCACAAAACTACCGAACAACGGCGATCCATCCTTATAATACATCGATGTATAAACGTGAAGATGTCTATCAGACGCTAGGGTTTGATTCGTTTATCAGCGAGGGAAATATGACTTACACTGATACCATTGATAATAATCCATATATTTCAGATGAGTCTGCCTATAAAGAAATTTTAGACTTATTAAAAGATGAGCAAACGCCTCAGTTTGTCCATTTGGTCACGATGCAGACCCATATGCCTTATGCAGGCAAGTATTCGCAATTAGATTTTTCGGCTACAACAGAAGATGATACTGGAACAGATACACTCAACAATTATTTGCAAGATATTGCCTATAGTAGTCAAGCATTGAAAGCATTCACTGAAGCGCTGAAAGATACGCCAAGAAGAACACTAGTCGTTTTTTGGGGAGATCATTTACCGGGGATCTATTCGGACGAGATCAAAAATAAAAATGAGAAACAAGCCTTACATCAGACAGAGTTTCTCATGTTCGATACAGCAGGTGAGTTAGAGAAAGGTGAAACCAATGATGCTGTCACTAGCCCTTTTTATTTTGCAGCGAATCTTTTAGAACAAACGAATCAAAAGACCACTGGTTTTTATCAATTACTGCTTGAAATGGAGTCGGCTATTCCCGCGTTCGAACGAGAACTGTATTTTCAAAATGGCCAATGGGGAAAAGAAGCTCAGTTGAATCAGGCGCAAGAGGAAGTATACGAGGCGTATCGCTTGATCCAATATGATCTAGTTTCAGGAGAACAATATAGTTTGGATGCAGGATTTTATGAAAAATAAACGATAAAAATAACATTTTATTGATGTAATGACTTGTTTTCTACTAGAATAAACAGGTAAAATAGAGAAAGAAAAAGAAGAAAGTAGGAAAACCTATGTTACCGAATCTCGGTTATTACGTGCAGACAGTCGATAAAATCGTGAAAGAAACAGAAGCAATCGGCGAAACGATGCACCCAAAATATGAAAAAATCAGAGAAGCAATCGATCAAAAGAAAACAGCTGAACTAACGCGATCCGAGCTTGTTGAGACGGTTGAGCTATTTGACCAAGGTACTGAAAAATATCGCAATATGCTAAAGAAAATCAGTACGTTGCGTCCACCAGCCAAAGTAATGGGTATCCATAAGAACTTTGAAAAAGCCTACAAAAATTATGTAGCTGGTTGTGAAGAAATGACTCAAAGCATCCAACCAGAAAAAGGCATCAACGCTGAACAATTTGATGCGTCAGAAGCAAAACAAGACCAAGCGACAGATGATATTTCCGCAGCAATCCAAAAAATGACTAACTTATTGATGAAATAATCAAAAAGCCGAGACGACTGAAAATAGGGTTCCTATTCTCGATCATCTCGGCTTTTCATTTATTCTTGTTGCTTTTCTTCATAAAGGGAAGAAATCGTAGTGTACCATTCAAAAATGTGAGAAATCAATACTTTCGCTGCGGCATAGACAGGTATCCCTAAAATCACACCGACCACACCAAATAATTTTCCGGATGTTAATAGGACAAGTAAAATCGTCACTGGATGGATCGACAACTGATTGCCAAGTACAAGTGGCGAGATCAAACGGCCTTCGATGGTTTGCTCTAAGGCGAAAACGATCAATACTTTGACCAACATGATTGGTCCTGTAACGATGGCTAAAAATACCGCAGGGATCATCGCTAAAAATGAACCTAAGTAAGGGATCAAGTTCAAGAAACCGGCAATGATTCCTAAAGTGACAGCATAATCTAACCCGATGATTGCAAATCCGATCATGAACATCACCGCAACTGCGAAAGCCACAGTCAGCTGTCCACGAATATAAGAAGAGACTTGGCTGTTCATCTCACCTAAGACTTTTAACGTAGGCACTCTCATACGAGTGGGTAAGAACTTGACCAAATAAGGTGCTAATTGTTTTCCATCTTTCAACAGATAAAATAAAATAAACGGCATCGTCAATACGGCAACAACGATCGTAGCTACAGCGCCAACAAAACTCCCTAAGCTTTGAACGGTGCTTTTTGATAGATTCTGTAAAATATCGCCAGCAGAATTCATAAACTGATCGCCTGTATTTTCCAGTTGCTCTCTAAATTGACTGAATAGTGGATCACGAAAAATCTCGGTTAATTTGTCATCGATGGTCTCGACGTATTGTGGAAAATTGCTGACAAAGCTGACGGTTTGTTCTTGGATTTTCGGGATGATCACTACACTTCCCCAGACGATCAAAGCGATAACAAGTATAAATAAACCGATGATGCTATAGAGCCTTGGAATATTTTTCTTTTCAAAATAATCGACGACAGGATTCATCAGGTAATATAAGATACCTGATAGAATGATCGGTAAACTAACGATCGCTAGAAACTGCCAAATGGGCTCAAAAAGATAAGAGACTTTCGTAAATAAGAAAACGATCAGTAAGACCAAAAGAACGACTAATAAAGCCGTGACTACTTGATTATTCAAAAACCAACGCCAAAACCATGAAACAGGTTTGATTTTTCTTTTTTTATCCTCTTCCATTAGTTCACCTGCTTATAGTCGATGGTCGTGCCGACAGTGATTTCTGGTAGTTGATAAGGGGACAAATAGATTCCATTGACGATTCTGTCACCTGCTGGTGGTTGTTCAAAAACCAGAGTCACATGACCAACCGTTGTTAAGTTTTCATTGGCCAACGGACCAACATGTTCGATGGTATATTCTTGATGATCAAAAGAAATTTGATCACCTTGATTAAGTGAAAAATTCTCTTTTGTACTAAATTCTTGAATGATCGTATAGTCACGCAACGCGGATGTTGCCGACTGATCGAATAAAATCAGCATAGGTTCCTCTGAATTGATTGCTGACGTGCCAATTTCTGTTATCGTTGCTTGAGTCATCTCATTTCTCTCCTTTACTCCTAAAAAATCAATGATTCTATGGTTACAAAAACAGTATAACATATTCTCTTTGATTAACGACATGAATGGATGTATGATAGAATAAATTAGAATTCTTAATTTGAGGAGGATCAAAATGATAAAAAAAATCATTCTAGGAACATATACAAGACGAAAAAGTGAAGGAATTTATCAAATCGAATTAGATACAGATAAAGGCACTTTAGAGAATCTAACGTTAGTGACAAAAGAAAATAGCCCAACGTATGTGGCAAAAAGCGATGCAGGTAATCTTTACACAGTAACAAGTGTCGATGGGTTAGGTGGAGTCGGTGCATACGATCATTCATATAATTTTTTGAATGCGGTAACAGAAGCCGGCGCACCTTTGTGTTACGTGACAGTCGATGAGCAACGCCAACTGGTTTATGGCGCAAATTATCATAAAGGAGAAGTCAATGTTTATCGTATCACTGAAGACGGTAGTTTAGAGGCGACAGATGCAGTCTTTCATCAAGAACCGACTGGTCCACACAAAAACCAAGATCATGCCCATGTCCATTACACAGACTTAACACCTGACCAACGATTAGCTGTCTGTGATCTAGGAACTGATCGTGTGTACACATATGATGTCGATGAAAATGGGAAATTAGCTGTAAAAGCTGTATTAGAAGTAGAGCCAGGAACCGGCCCACGTCATTTAGTTTTTCATCCTAATAATCAATTCGTCTATTTGTTTGGTGAGTTAGATAGTACAGTTCGTGTTCTTTCCTATGATGAAACAACAGGCGAATTCAAAGAAGTGCAAAAAATCAGCACATTGCCTGAAGGATTCACCGAAGAAAATGGTGGGGCTGCCATCCGTATTTCAAACGATGGACGTTTTGTCTACGCATCAAATCGGGGACATAATTCGATTGCTGTATTCGCTGTGAATGAAGAAGGTTCACATTTAGAACACGTACAGACAATCTCAACTGAAGGAGATTTCCCAAGAGATTTCGCCTTAGATCCAGAAAATGATTACGTGGTATCTGCCAACCAGAATACGGATAATCTTACCTTGTACAAACGTGATGCTACAACTGGAGAATTGACATTGATCCAAAAAGACATCTATGCACCTGAGTGTGTCTGTGTTTACTTTGATTAAGGAGTAGTGACATGAATAAAGAAGAAGTATTAGACCGTTTACGCGAAGAATTAGAGATTCCGTTTTTTCAAGGAAAAATCGAAGACAAAGAGTATAGTGAAGAAGAATACCAAAAGATCAAAAGTGATTTGATCCAGTATTTTGATGACTATGTTCGTAATGTTGAAAATTAAAGAAGGAAATATAGCCGAGAGTAAAATGATTTCTATCTTATCTTGAACTAACACGCTAGCATGCCAAAGCTGTTTAGTTCGATAAAAATGGGAGACGCATGAAAGAGTTGAAAATGATTTTTGGTGCGTTTCTTTTGTCACTACTTTTAAACTGGGGCTTATCCTATCTATTAAATCGTCCATTCAAATGGTGGATTACTTTAGGTATGTTCTTCGGATTCTCCATTGCCTATTTAGTTGGTTCAAGAAAGAGTTCAAAAAACAAATAGATGTTTTTTGAACTCTTTCTTTTAATAACATCTGATTTCAACCAAGGTTTAGTTTGCGTAAGACTATAGTAATATTCCTTGAAATTAAGAGAAGGAGCAACAGTGAATGAGTCATCTAAGATGGTTTTCTGGTGGAAACGATCGACGCAAAACAGCAGAAACAATCATTAATGAATTGATAGCTGATTTAGCGTTAGACCTTGGAAATGAATCGCTTAGAGAGGTTTTACACGCTTATCTAGAAAAATTACAAAATGATGGAGCATCAGTGCCGTTCATTCTAAGCCGTATGAACTTAGATATATCTAATGCATTGAAAAAAGATGGCGCCTCTCTCAACGAGCATCAATCCGAAAAGCTACGTGAACTGATGGCTATTTCTAGTATTAGATATGGTTATTAATGAATTTTAGCATCGCAAATCAGCCACTTTGCAACAAATAAAAAAGGATTTCATGAACATTTATTGTGAATGTTCATGAAATCCTTTTTCTTTTCTCAACATTTTAAGAGAAAGATTTACCTAATAGTGACTAGAAGTCTTTACCGAATGCAGTTGCTTTATCTAAGGCAGCTTGCATCAATTCTTCTGCACGATCAGGTGTATAGTCGATCCCCTCGATAAATAATTGGTCGACTTGATCGATGCCGACAAAGTTCAAGATTGCTTTTACATATTGAGAAGCAAAATCTTGTCCATTGTAGATTCCGCCATTTGATTGGATGTGTAGTGCTTTTTTACCAGTAACTAAGCCAACAGGACCATTTTCAGTATACTTGAAAGTTTTACCAGCAACATTGACTGTATCAAACCAAGCTTTTAATTTTGTAGGAATGTTCAAATTCCATAAAGCATTGGCAATAACGATTTTATCTGCTGCTAGGAATTGCTCTGTCAATTCGTTGAAACGAGCAATTTTTTGTTGTTGGTTTTCAGATAGACTAGAGAAATCTGCACCTGCACGAAGCGCTTCCCATCCAGAAAGCAATTCTTCATCAATTTCTGGGATATCATCACGATAAAGGTCTAAAACAGTTACCTCGTCGTTTGGATGATTTTCTTTGTAGCTAGTTAAAAAACTAGTTAATGCGTTAACTGAACGTGATTCTTGTGCAGTTAGTGGATGTCCTTTGATTACTAATACTGATGCCATAATCTCTCTCCTTTAGTCGTAATTGTTAACTTTACTGCTAACAATACCAGTTTACTTGAAACAGAAAAGGCTATCAAGTATTTTTACTGATAAAAAGTAAGTTATTTTCCAGTACGATCAAAGAGGACTAGTTAATTCACGACTTTCAAATAACTTCATGTTGTCGATCACATAAGTTGCTTGCAATCCGTTTTCTATTAGGTAACTAGTGATTTCTTGTGCTGAATGGTTAGATGCTCCGACAATGTAGTACTGTTTTTTTGTATCGAGATTATTTAATTGGGCTGGCAAACTGGTAATAGGGATGGATATCGAATGACTTAGGTGTTTTTTTATATACTCATTCGTTTTTCGGACATCTAGAATTACAACATCCTTCTTTTGATAGACGAAATAGAGTTCGTGGACGGTTATTGATTTGATCATGGCGTTCATCCTTTTTATATAATGATCCTATTTTAGATGTATAGAATAGAAGAAACAAATCTTTTTACTCGATTTATTCTTTTTTTAATAATTATGAAAAAAAATGTAAATGACTTGCAAAACAATCAGATGGTGTTATAATGACAAGGTGTCATATGACGGTGTGTCATTTTTATGTAGGGAGGAATCAACGATGCCGACACAGACTTTTTTTCATCTACCTGAAGAAAAACAGCAAAGACTTTTAGAAGCTGCCAGGGTCGAATTTTCAAGAGTACCATTGAATGAAGCTTCGATTGCACAAATCGTGAAACTTGCGGGGATCTCTAGAGGTAGTTTTTATCAATATTTTGAAGATAAAGAAGATCTTTATTTTTATTATTTTGAAACCGTTCGTAGCGATAGTACAAAAAATATGATCCAACTAATCAAAGAATCGAATGGAGACTTATTTATCGGTTTTGAACTTTATTTTGGGAAAATGATTCGAGATATTCTAGAAGGTGAAAATGCCGCGTTTTACAAACATCTTTTTATGCACATGGATTACCGTGCCTCACGAAAAGTCGTGCCGCATCCACAAGGACATCGTCCATCACCACATAAAAATCATAAAAAAGCGTCCAAAGAGTTGATTGGTTTGATTGATCGTTCCAATCTTAGAGTAAAAGATGACCATGAAATGGAATTATTGTTTCAGTTAGTCATGAGTACACTGTTTACAACGATTGCTCATGCCTATAAATCATTTTCAACCTCTGAGGAGTATTCTGTTGAACAAGCCATTGCAGAATTCAATCTAAAACTGTCATGGATAAAAGATGGCGCTTATAAATAGAAAGAAGGGGAACGAATGCTAAAAATTGTCAAACGAATTTCATTGACCTCAGCAATCGCTGCAACGGTCTTTATGATTATTCAAGTGTTAGCAGATCTGTATTTGCCAACGTTAACATCTAATATTATTGACAAAGGCGTAGCAAAAGGTGACGTCGACTATATTTGGCAGACGGGATTTGTCATGATCGGATTTTCTTTGATCAGTATTTTAGCCGCCATTGCCAATACGTTTTTTGCTACACGAGAATCTCAAAAGTTAGGAAAACAATTACGAACAGAAGTCTATCAAAAAGCCGAAAATTTGACGAAAGACAAATTCGACAAGTATGGAACAGCTTCATTGATCACTCGTACAACGAATGATGTGACGCAGATCCAATTGGTGATGCAAATGTTTTTACGGATGATGATCAATGCACCCATCACTCTTGTTGGGGCAAGTATCCTTGCTTATCAAAAGGACCATCAACTGACAAGAATTTTCTTAGTCGTGATTCCTGTCATGATCATTTTGATCGGTGGTATTATGTATTTTGCTGTTCCTCTATTCAAGAGCATGCAAAAGAAAACGGACCGCTTAAACCTTGTTTTTCGTGAAGGATTAACCGGTGTACGTGTCATCAGGGCGTTTGACAAAACACGTTTTGAAGAAAATCGTTTTGATTTAGCGAATAAGGATTATACAAATACGGCAATCAAAGTCAACACGATTGTTGCATTGATGATGCCATTGATGACGTTGATCATGAGTGGGACGAACGTAGCGATCACATGGTTTGGTGGGCACTACATAGCGGATATGACATTAGAGGTCGGAAATCTGATTGCCTTCATGACTTATGCGATGCAAATTTTGATTAGTTTCATGATGCTATCAGCAATCTTTATCATGGTTCCTCGTGCCCAAGCTTCGGCTGATCGGATCAATGAAGTACTAGAAGAAGACGCGGGTATCGTTGATCCAGAACAACCAGAAACGGTTGCTTTAGCTGGAAAAGACGCAAGTTTGTCATTCGAACAGGTGAATTACCGTTACCACGGCGCAGAAAAACTAGCGTTGGAAGATATCAACTTTGAAGCGTCATCTGGCGATATCGTAGCTATCATTGGTGGTACAGGTTCAGGAAAAACGACTTTAGTGAATCTGATCCCACGTTTGTATGATATTGAATCGGGTGAGATCGCGATTAACGGAACGAGCATCACTGATATGACGCAATATAACTTGCGTGAATTGATGGGATTTGTTCCCCAAAAAGCTGTCCTTTTTTCTGGAACGATTCGTGAGAATATGCAATATGGGAAAGAAGACGCAACAGATGAGATGATTTGGAAAGCATTAGAGATCGCCCAAGCAAAAGACTTTGTTTCTGAAATGGAAGATGGTTTAGATAGTCATGTCGAACAAGGCGGCGGAAATTTCTCTGGTGGACAAAGACAGCGATTAGCCATTGCGCGTGCCTTAGTAAAAGAAGCCGACATCTATGTCTTTGATGATTCATTCTCAGCACTAGACTTTAAAACAGATGCGAAACTCCGTCAAGCACTAAAAGAAAATATGACAGAAAGTATCACCGTTTTAGTGGCGCAACGAGTAAGTACCGTCATGGATGCAGATACGATCTTAGTATTAGATGAAGGAAAACTTGTTGGAAAAGGAACGCATAAAGAATTACTAGCAACAAATGAAACATACAAAGAAATCGTCAACTCACAATTGAGAGAGGAGGATTTAGCATGAGTAAAGGAAACAATCGACCTCCTCAAGGACCAATGGGTGGGGGACCAGGACGTAACATTGGTGCTAAAGGAGAAAAACCAAAAAACTTTTGGGGCACTGTTCGCCGGTTATTCGGCTATATGTCTAAGCGTTTAGTAGCGATCATTGCTGTATTTGTCTTAGCGATTGCAGCTGTCGTCTTCCAAATCCAGACACCAAAAGTATTAGGGAAAGCAACCACAGAAATTTTTAACGGTGTGATGCTTGGCGCAAGACAAATGCAAGAAGGGCAACAAGTCACGAAATTCCCAATTGATTTTGACAAAATTGGTCAAATCATTGCGACAGTGATTGTCATGTACTTGATTTCTGCCGTGTTCAACTTCTTGCAACAGTTCATTATGACTCGCGTGTCACAACGTACGGTATATGAGTTAAGACATGATTTAGAGACAAAAATGAATCGTGTGCCGATCTCTTATTATGATACACATACGAATGGGGATATCATGTCTCGAGCAATCAACGACATGGATAATATCGCCAGCACGTTACAACAAAACTTGACTCAATTTGTCACAAGTGCGGTCACACTGATCGGGGTCATCGTTATGATGCTATCCATCAGCTGGCAACTGACATTAGTGGCGTTGTTGATGATTCCATTGAGCTTGATCATCGTGATGATCATTGCACCGAAATCACAAGTTTTCTTTGCGGATCAACAAAAGAGTTTAGGATTATTGAACAACCAAGTCGAAGAAACCTATGCTGGACATACGATCGTCCAAACGTTCAACCATACAGCAAAAGACCAAGCAGTTTTTGAGATTGAAAACCAAAATTTATATGCCTCTGGTTGGAAAGCACAGTTTATTTCTGCGATCATCATGCCATTGATGAATTTCGTAAAAAATCTAGGGTACGTCTTTGTGGCTGTGCTTGGTGGGATCAAAGTAGCCAATGGGAATATGGCATTAGGGGATGTACAAGCATTCTTGCAATATACGACACAATTTTCTCAACCGATCACACAATTGGCAAGCTTGATGAATACGATCCAATCAACAGTAGCTTCGGCTGAACGTGTCTTTGAAGTCCTAGATGAAGAAGAGATGACAAATGAAAAATCTGGTTTACCAGTCGAAGAAAATACACCGTACAAAGTTCGTTTTGAAAATGTGCAGTTTGGTTATACGCCAGATCACTTATTGATGAAAGATTTCAATTTGGATGTGAAGCCAGGTGAAATGGTCGCTATTGTTGGTCCGACGGGGGCTGGTAAAACGACTTTGATCAATCTATTGGAACGTTTTTATGATGTTTCAGGCGGAAGCATTCGGTATGACGGTGTCGATACGAGAGATGTTTCTCGTGATGTATTACGTGCGCAATTTTCAATGGTACTACAAGATACATGGTTATTTACTGGAACGATCTATGACAATATCAAGTATGGAAATGATGATGCAACGGATGAACAAGTGATCGAAGCTGCGAAAGCTGCCCATGTCGATGAATTTGTCCGCAAATTACCTGACGGGTATGATACGATCTTAAATGAAGATGCAAGCAATATCTCACAAGGTCAACGTCAATTGATTACGATTGCCCGAGCATTCTTAGCAAATCCAGATGTCTTGATCTTGGATGAAGCAACCTCAAGTGTCGATACTCGTACGGAGATTTTGATTCAAAAAGCGATGAACCGTTTATTGAAAAATCGTACAAGTTTTGTAGTTGCGCATCGATTATCAACGATTCGTGATGCGGATAATATTATCGTGATGAACCAAGGATCGATCGTTGAAACAGGAAACCATGATACACTCATGGAAAAAGATGGGTTCTATGCTGATCTGTATAATAGTCAGTTTACAGAAGAAGCTTCATAATAAGATAAAATAAGTTATAATAATCTTTATAGGATTATGGGAAAGCGGCGTTTAAAAAGATAAAAAAGTTTTATCAAAGATTCGCCGCTTTTCTTACATATAGAATGATTTTCCCTTCCCATTCTGATAATTAGCTAAAAAATAAGACAATCTGAGAATTAATTCAACAAAAAATAAGATATTGCTTGAAAGAAAAGAGAAGCATCGTTAAAATAAAGCTTAACGTAGAGGGGAGCAAGAAATTATGAAAGTTTTTGATTTGGGGTCTACTACTTATTTGAAAAGTATTGCGATACGTGTAAAAGACCGTGATAAAATGATCGAGTTTTATAGAGACACGATTGGTTTCGATTTAAAGAGAGAAGAAAATGAATTAGCGATTTTCGGTACAGTAGAAAATGACAGCGAGATGTTATTATTAGAGGAAAGTCCACGAGCAAATGATCACTTTGGGGAAATCAAAAAGCTCAATCGCTTTTCTTTGATCATTCCAACATTAGAAGAAATGGCAGATGTGCTGTATCGCATTCGCCAAACGAATCAAACGATCGAAGAAGCACTGGAAAGTGATGGCAGAATCGGTATTTTATTGAAAGATCCTGAAGGCAATATGTTAGAGATCTATCATGAAGAGACTCATACTTCACAAGAACAAGCGGTGGAACAATTAGACCAAGAAGCACTATTAAGACAATCAAATGAACGCTTTAAGAAATTATCTGCTGGTACTTATTTCCAAAAAGTCCACCTAAATGTACTAGATATGGAAAAGGAACGAGAATTTTTATCAGAGCTTTTAGGTCTGACTGTGCATAAAGAGGAAGAAAAAGAATTTATCTTGAATAAAGGTGATTTTCATGTAGGACTGACTCAAGCTGAGAGTCCAGTGATTGCCTTACCGACTGATGAAATCTTAGGATTAGACTTTTTGAAATTTGTTGTTGACCCAGAGAGTATGCAACGTCTGATTGCACATTTGAACACAGAAACGATCGATTTTTACATTGACAAAAAACAAAAAGTTTTGACTTTGTATGATGCAATTGGCATCGAATGGTGGTTCGTGGACGAAACAAAAGCAACTAATGTTATCCAATGAACAGTGGCTAGGATCAGTCGATTGCTCGTCCGTTGGAAAAAGCAGGAAAAATTCAGCTGATGCTGAAAGTTTCCTGCTTTTTTATGTCAGCCACTGAATACTGGGATAAATGAGAAAAACAATTGATTCTTATGGAAGAAAGAATTATGCTTGGGGAGCAAACAAGCATATCCAGAGATAAATAAGGAGAAACTATGTACGCTAAAACGAAAGAATATATACTAAAAAAAATGAATGAGGGATATTATCCAGGGGTCGTCGCTGCTTTTATGAAAGGGGATCAGATTAAAAAAGTGATCGCAGGTGATGCGCAGATCATTCCTATAATCAGACCAATGACCGAAGATTTGCTCTTTGATGCAGCCTCCCTGACAAAAGTGATTGCAACGACAAGTCTGGTCTTGCGATTGATCGAAGACGGGAAAGTTGAATTAGATGAACCTTTGCATACGTACTTGCCGACTTTTGAGAATCAAACGATCACGATTCGCCACTTATTGACACATACCTCAGACATCCAGACATTTATTCCTGATCGAGATCGTCTATCACAAACAGAATTGATTGAAGCTTATTTGAAACTTCAACCAGGCGATCAATTAGGAATCGAAGTTCGCTATACGGATGCAGGCACGATTCTTTTAGGATTGATGCTAGAGGAGATTTTCCAGGAAGAGGCGGTCGAGCTTTTTGAAGAGCAAGTACTAGCACCGTTAGGAATGATGAATAGCTTATTCTTACCACGTCCTTCAGAACGGATCGTTCCGACTGAACAACTTCCTTCTGGTGAGGTGATCCATGGCTTGACCCATGATCCAAAAGCACGAGTGTTAGCAGAACATGCAGGTAATGCTGGTCTATTTATTGATCTTGCGGATTGTGAGAAGTTTGTCCGGATGTATCTGCAATACGGAAAGTTAGATTCTGGTCATTTTTTGGAAGAGACAACCATCCGTTCCTTATTGGCTGATCATACGCCAACTGGTAAAGGTGGTCGCTCACTCGGATGGGATTTAAAACAAGATAAAAAGGATGGCCATCCATTACTATTCCATACAGGCTATACAGGGACATTTCTATTGATCGACCCAATCGATCAAGAAGCCTTCATTTTTCTGTCCAATCGCCTACATCCAAACGATCATCGGGAAGAATATCTAAAATGTCGGGATGAAATCATTGAAATTTATTTACAAGAGAAAGCGTTACACTGAAAATAATGCTATAATAGCAATTGAAAATTGAGAGGAGTTTGACGTATGCAAGAACCATTATTTTTAAAACCTGTTTTTCAAGAAAAAATCTGGGGAGGCAGTCGCTTACGTACTGTTTTTGGCTTTGATATCCCAAATGATAAAATTGGGGAAGATTGGGCAATCAGTGCGCATCCTCATGGCGTGAGTGTCGTTGAAAATGGCCCATTCAAAGGCTGGAAACTAGATGATCTATGGAAAGAACATAAAGAATTATTCGGCCATCCAACAGAACCAGTTTTTCCGTTATTGATCAAAATCTTAGATGCAGAAGATGATCTATCTGTTCAAGTCCATCCAGATGATGCTTATGGTATGGCACATGAAGGAGAGCTAGGAAAAACAGAGTGCTGGTACATCATTGATGCCGAACCAGGTGCAGAGATCATCTATGGTCATCATGCAAAAACACGTGAAGAATTAGCCGAAATGATCCAAGATAGTCGCTGGGATGACTTATTGAAAAAAGTTCCTGTCAAAAAAGGTGATTTTTTCTACGTACCAAGTGGAACGATCCATGCAATTGGTAAAGGGATCATGATTTTAGAAACACAACAAAGTTCAGACACAACTTATCGTGTTTATGATTATGATCGCAAAGACGACCAAGGAAACACTCGGGAATTACACATCCAACAATCAGTCGACGTAACAACAGTACCAGCAAAAGCTCCTGAATTACAGATCAAAGAGATCCGTCAAGGGAACTCTTCGATCGTCACTTACGTAGAAACAGAATTTTTCAACGTCTACGAGTGGGACATCAAAGGGATCACATCCTTTAAAAAACAAGCACCGTATACATTGATGACAGTTATTGATGGTGCGGGAGAATTGGTGATAGGTAACCAAACCTACTCACTAGAAAAAGGAACAAGTGCGATCTTACCAAGCGATATCACGGAGTGGAAAGTTCAAGGAGAACTTTCGATCATCGCTTCTGAGCCAGGAAAAAAATAATAAGATAAAACTGTCGTTGCTAGGTTCAGCGATAACAATAAAGCGTACCAACCGAAAATGGACTTGCTATTTTTGGTTGGCGCTTTTTTTTAGATCAGTGATGAGCTATCACTGATCTAGTGATATAAGAACAAAGAAGGTACCAATTACAGTTAGTTTTATCGATGAAAAGTTGCTTGTTGAAATCACTTACAAAATATGTTATATTCTTCTCGTAGAGTTAAAACGTTTTAATAGAACGTTAAAATGATTTTCTTGTTAAAGGAGAGGGAAAACGATGAATACTGTTACAGTTATCGGAAGCATCAATTTAGATCGAACCATCCGTGTGACTTATATGCCAAAACCTGGAGAAACGATCCATACGAAAGAAACTTTTTCAGCTGGTGGAGGAAAGGGAGCCAACCAAGCGGTTGCTGCTAGACGTTCGGAGGCAAAAACTTACTTTATTGGTGGCGTGGGTAAAGACGAAGCAGGAAAAACGATGACAGAATTACTTGAACAAGAAGAAATTGATTTATCTGGTGTAGCGACATTAGAAAATCAAGCGACTGGACAAGCGTATATCATTGTTGATGACCAAGGTGAAAATAGTATCATGATCCATGCTGGTGCAAACAATGCGTTTACCGTAGCACAAGTACAAGAAAATAAAACAATCATCCAAAAAAGTGATTTTATTATTGCTCAGTTTGAAAGCGCTATAGAACCGACGATCGAAGCATTCAAAATCGCTCGAGAAGCTGGCGTGAAAACGATCTTGAATCCGGCACCGGCGCTAGAAAATGTTCCTGACGAGTTATTAGCAGTAACGGATATGATCATTCCAAATGAAACAGAAACGGAGATCTTAACAGGCATTACTATTACCGATGAAAAAAGTCTAAAAGAGGCGGCACAAGTCTTTCATGGATTAGGTATTGAAGCGGTGATCATCACGATCGGAAGTAAAGGCGCTTATTATGATATTGCTGACGGCGCTAGTGGGATCGTACCAGCTTTTAAAGTCCATGCAGTAGATACAACGGCTGCTGGGGATACCTTTATTGGCGCGATGAGCAGTGTATTAGCCAAAGACTTCAGTAACCTAGAAGAAGCAATCCGCTATGGTAATAAAGCCTCTTCTGTGACTGTTCAACGTTTTGGTGCACAGCCTTCTATTCCGTATAAACATGAATTAATCTGATTGAGGAAAGGATGAACAAATAATGAAAAAAACGAAAGTAATCAATTCTGATATCTCACGAGTGATTGCACAAATGGGACATTTTGATAAATTGAGTATTGGAGATGCAGGAATGCCTGTACCTATGACCACTGAAAAAATCGATTTAGCAGTCACGCAAGGGGTTCCTAGCTTTATGGAAGTCTTACGCAATGTGTTGTCAGAATTAGAGGTGCAACGTATTTATCTAGCAGAGGAAATCAAAAAAGAGAATCCTGACATCCTTCTAGAAATCCAAAAAGAAATGCCGGAGACACCGATCACGTTTATTCCGCATAGTGAAATGAAAACCGAGTTAAACAATTGTCACGCATTTATTCGCACAGGTGAGATGACTCCTTATGCGAATATCTTGTTAGAAAGTGGCGTCGTATTCTAAAAAAGGAGATGTAATAAATGAATGCAACAGCATTATTGATCGGATTAGGACCATTACTAGGTTGGGGACTTTATCCAACGATTGCTTCGAAGATCGGTGGACGTCCTGTGAACCAGATTTTAGGATCAACAATAGGAACTTTGATATTCGCACTTATTTTTGCCCTGATCAATGGCATAGCACTGCCATCTGGAATGGATCTTGTCTTTTCTATTCTTTCCGGTGTAGGCTGGGCGACTGCTCAAATCATTACTTTTCAATCTTTCACACTGATTGGCTCGTCACGTGCAATGCCTATCACCACAGCTTTTCAATTACTTGGGGCTTCATTATGGGGTGTTTTTGCGCTAGGCAATTGGCCAGGAACGACAGCGAAGATTCTTGGTGGATTAGCATTGATCTTGATTATTTTAGGCGCATGGATGACTGTTTGGACTGAGAAAAAAACCAAAGAAAATAGCAGTCTACTGAAAAAAGCGGTTTTATTATTAGCAGTCGGAGAGATTGGGTATTGGGCATATTCCGCAGCACCTCAAGCAACAACCATCGACGGAATGCACGCTTTCTTGCCACAAGCAATGGGGATGGTCTTAGTGGCGATCATCTACACCGCTGTATTAAGTATGAAAGGGCATGAAAAATCAGCATTTACGGAAGTTGTTTCTTATAAACAAATTTTTTCTGGCTTCTTTTTTGCCTTTGCTGCATTGACCTATTTGATTTCTGCACAACCAAATATGAATGGTTTGGCAACGGGCTTCATCCTATCGCAAACTTCTGTTGTTCTAGCAACCTTGACTGGTATCTGGTTCTTAGGTCAAAAGAAAACGAAAAAAGAAATGACTGTCACGATCATTGGCTTGGTCCTTATCTTAGCTGCCGCAACGATGACTGTTTTGATATAAGATATTTTGTTAGAAGCGTTATTTTAAAAAATTGGGAAGTAACTACGGTTACTTGCCCAATTTTTTTTGTGGAAAATAGATAACGGAAACTGTTAGAATAGAGCTATCTGAAAAAAGCATAAGCGCAGTCTGCTGAAGTAGAAAGGGCAGGTGATCAACGTGGGGGAGAATTTGAATGCGCTTCCTGCTAATGCAGTGGCGAAATTAACCTGGTTTCGTCAATTACTACATTATTTCAAACAAATGATCATGCCAAATCTAAGTATTTTTATTGCTTGGGGTTTGTTATCGATTGTATCAAATATCGTATCAGGTGATTTGCATCAAACGCTTGCACATGTCAGTGATTGGCTGATTTATCTGTTATTGCCTATTTTGATCAGTTACTCTGGAGCAAAGATTTTTGATCAAAAAGCAGCTGTAGCAGGTGGGATTGCTGTCATCGGTATGATAGTAGTTTCTGATCTTCCACAACTATTCGGAGCGATGATCATCGGTTTGATCACGGGAGGTATTTTTCACTGGGTGGATCGTTGGTTGGTGCCGAAAATCAAACCTGGCTATGAGATGTTGCTGAATAACTTGATGATCGGTCTAATCGGTGGGGGTGTCTGTCTGTTAGGCATACTGGTCATCCAACCAATTGTTGAAGGTAGTTTGTCTTATGTTGGACGCTTTGTTTATTGGCTCATTGAACAACATTTGTTACCAGTGGTCAGTTTAGTGTTGGAACCGTTAAAGGTCTTATTTTTGAATAATGTCATCAATCACGGCATCTTGACACCTTTAGGAATGGAGATGACACAACATGCGGGGCATTCGATCTTATTTTTGATGGAAGCCAATCCTGGGCCAGGAATAGGGATTTTAAGTGCATTCTTGTTTGCTGCTGATCGAGAAAAAAGTGTCAAAGCAGGTGGAGCATTGATGATCCAAGCTGTCGGAGGAATCCATGAGATTTATTTTCCTTTTGTCTTGATGCAACCTGCGCTTTTTTTTGCCGTTATGATTGGAGGAGCAACAGGAACGTTTGTGTTCCAACTGTTTGCTAGTGGGTTGAATGCTCCGGTTTCACCAGGTTCATTGGTGATTATTTTAGGGAATACACCACCTTCACAATTAGCAGGTGTCATTTTAGGTATTATTCTCAGTGCGCTTGCTACGTTTATTTGTGCCATACTGTTATTGAGAAAAACGAAACCTGTGGAATCGATCCTCCCAGAAAGGAGCCAACTGATGAATCATGAAGCGGTCAACCAAATCATCTTTGCTTGCGATGCCGGGATGGGTTCTAGTGCAATGGGCGCAGCCATTTTGAAGAAAAAACTGCATGCGCAAGGGATAGATATACCTATAAGCTATACCTCTATTTATAGTCTGAAGAATCATCAGAAACAATTGGTGATCGTACAAAGTGCCTTTCAATCTTTAGCACAAGAAAAAGCCAAAGAGAGTCAGATCATTGCTGTCGAACATTTTTTAGAAGTTGAGTCGTATCTACCATTGATCAAGCAGCAACTTCATGAAATAAACAGTGAACCTCAGATCAAAAAGCAACAAGAAGTTAAACAACCTAGAACCAGAGTTGTGTTTTTATACCAAGGAAATCGACGAGGCTCACAAACGATGGGGATGACGATTTTAATGAAGCTAGCCAAGGAATATCAGGTCGATCTATCTGTAGAAAAAACAGCCGTTGAAGACCTAGTACCCGAAAAAGAAGTGGTATATCTTGCGAATGAAAGAATGGCAAAGACGTATCAACTGGAACAACAAGTGGAGCATTTGTTGATCATTGATCATTTTGTCAGTACCAAAGCCTATCTATCATTAGTAAAGGAAGTGGACTAAGATGTATTTGTCACCAAGGGAAAAAGAATTATTGACAGAACTCATCAATAGTCCAGCACCCGTTTCTATACAAAAAATGGTCAATGTTTTACGTGTCAGCAAACGGACTGTATACCGCGAGTTGGAGCAATTAGAACGATCGCTCAAGGAAGTAAATGCTTCGCTGAAAAAAATAACCCGCGGATCATTTATGATTGAAGCGACACCTGAAACAATGACACAACTGCGCCAACTACTGAACGAAAAAGAGATGGAATTATCGACAACTGAAAGGCAACATGCAATTTTATTAGAGCTGTTACTCACGAAAGAACCATTGTCTTTAAGTTATTTTTTAGAAAAGTATTTGATTAGTAATACGACTTTTTATGCTGATATCAAGCAACTCGAAACCAGTATGAAACAGCTACCATTATCTATCACTCGTAACCGTGGTTATGAAATCACTGGACCGGAAAAATACCGAAGATTGCTGATCGCGAATATCTTAGAGTTGGAGATTAATGCGTATGAAATATTTCACTTGCTGGAATTTGATACGACAACGAATTTCTTTTTTCAATTTATCATGACAGATAGTTTATTACTGGCGCGTCAAGTGGTACGAGAAGAATTGATCCAGCAAAAGAAAGAATTAAGTGACCGGAAACTGGAACATTTAGTTTTGATACTCAGCATTACGATCGACCGTGTCAAAAAAAATCACGTGCTGACGAATGAAACCTACACTGGACTAGTGAACAAAGAGTTATTACGTATCGCCAAAGCTTTATTTTCTAAAATCGCTAAGGAAACGCAACAACTTTATCCAGTCAATGAGATCGTCTTTTTTGCTAGTCTATTAAATGACTTCTCGAATTCCTTCGATCAGGATTTCTTTGAAGAAACATTTGATACGCAACTCGCTTATCTTGTGAAACAGTTGATCCAAGTAGTGAGTGAAGCAACAAATAATCCATTCTACCAAGATGAAACACTCTACAAAATGTTGTTGACCCATTTATCAGGAGTATTCTCTCGAGCGGTACTTCAAGAAGAACAATTGACTAATCCAATTTTAGAAAAAATCATGGTTCAATATCAAGAGATTGCTCAAGCCATCCGTCAAGGAATCGAGCAGATTTTTCAAGAAAAGAAACTATCCGAAGAAGAAATTGCTTATATGGTTCTCCACTTTGCGAACTCGTTAGAAAAAACACCAAAGGACAGCACGATCAAAATCGCTGGTTTTTCCCCTAGTGGATTAGCTTCGACAAGTATGCTTGAGTTAAAACTAAAGAGGTACTTCCCATTTGTTCAACATATCCATTTTTATCGAATTGCTGATCTAAAGAAAATCAATTTAGAAGAAGAGTATGATCTCGTCATTTCTACTTCGATCTTAAGTGGCTATGAGGGGAAATATCTATTAGTTTCACCATTACTTCTTGAGGAAGAAATCAAACAATTAAAAGCAGAATTTGCTCGTTTGACAGCCCATCGAACGGAACATATCCGGTTAGCTGATCAACCTTCTGTTATCGAAGATACTTATGAAGAAACGGTGTTGATGATGAGCAAAATCAATCGATTACTTCAGCACTTCTTCATTCAAGAATTAGACAATCCAGAAACAGTAGAAGCTACGTTGAAGGATATTTTCGACTATTTACCTACAGGGTTGGTCCAAGATAAAGAAAAAGTCTATCAGCGTTTAATGAAAAGATATCAACAAGCACCGATCGGTTTACCTCATACCAACATGGGGCTTTTCCATACTTCTAGTTCTGAGGTCACAGAACCCTTCTTCTGTATTTTTCAATTGAAGCAAGTATTGGAAATCGAAGGAATGGACAAAACGAAAGTTGATTTATCAAGAATGTTAGTGATGTTAGCCCCGTCTCCAATTGATGAAGCTACTGGAAAGTTACTTGGGAAAATAAGTGGTGCATTGATCATGAATGATTTGAATACTGAGATTTTTCGATCAGGAAATGAGGCAATCATCTATCAGTTGTTATCTAAAATTTTGATCGATGAAATAAAAAAATAAAGGGGGGCTCTATTGATGCTTGAGATTCCATCTGAACATATTTGGTTGAACCAACAGTTTGGTAGCTGGAAAGAAGCCATTCAGCAGATTGGTGAACAACTTCTTGAAAAAAGAGTGATCCAAAAGGAATATACCGATGCGATGGTTGCTCGCCAAGAAGCAGCAAGTGTCTATATCGGCAACTTTGTGGCACTTCCTCATGGAAAAGCAAAAGATGAACAGATTGTTGAAGAAGGTATTTTTTTGTTCCAAGTACCTGATGGCGTTGACTTTGGTATCGACGAAGAAAAGAAAATCGCAACGATTTTATTTGCAGTGATCATGCGAGAAAACCAACAACTAACAAGTTTACAAGAACTCGCCTTTTTTTGTTCCGATGTCGATCAAGTGATGGCATTGAGCGATGCTCAAACAGTAGAGGAAATCCAACAAATCTTAAAACAAGCTGAGGAGTTTTGACGTAAAATACGCAACGACCAATCAATTGATTGGTCGTTTTTTTTTCTATTTTTTTGGGAGAATCTCGCCAAAATCGTAATTATATAGTGAAGGAGGTACGACGAGAAGGGCACATGTTCCCAGTTGATCTATTCCACTAATGAAAGGAGCCAAAGAATGAAGAAATCCTCTGAATCACTATTTTTGATTCTACCAATCATTATTTTAATCACTATTTTTTTTCAAATGAAAGTGAGACCAGTCTCGGCAGAAACATTGCCTGACCTACCCATGTATCAACAAATCACTGCATCTGATCCCAATCAAACTTTACGTACAGCTGAACAATCAATCCCACAGGATAATAGCTGGACAAATTTCAAAAAAAACTATCAATTAGTCCAAAGGGCCACTGGGAAATTGATTACTATTGGTTCGACGAATTATATTGAAGCGGCGATCCATGAATATTCTCCAAGATTGGCTGATCCATTTGCAAATGAAAGTGTCGTTGTTGATCCAGCGATCCATATCCCTCATATCGATATCCATCTATCTAATGGTGGCAGAGAAATTGGTTGGTACGGCAAGCGAGTGAAGGGAGAGATTGCGCTTTGTCTGGAACAAGGAGTAGCGCTGAATATTGGAGAAAATAGCGGGTATACTTCAAGTATTCAAAACACAGAATTATTGAAGAAAATTTCTTTGATTAAATACTATGGGGTGATTGCGACAAACTACACGATGGAAAAAGAATTGATGACGCAACTCCTTGCTTGGGAGCAACAAGGAATCACCCCCACCAGTATTACTGGTGTTTTGACAATGAACGATTACCAAACATTCAAACGAACAGTGATGGAACAAGTGGAACGGTTCTATACCCAACCGAGTTTTGATGGACAAATATTGGATATAAAAGCCGGCGAAAGCCAAATATTGACCGACACAACAGGAGCATTTTCAAATTATAGCTCATCGCCTGTTCAACAAATCAATGGAGTAACCATTGAAAAGCAAGGTAATCAAGTAACAGTCACTGCATCGAAAGAAGCACCGGCGACAAGTGAAATCGCATTTGATTATCATATCCCCAGTAGTTATCAAGGAGCAATCGTCGTGTACCAACATCCTTATACACAAAACATGGTAGTCGGTAGAGTGCCACAGCTGACAAGAACCTCCTTTCAGTTACGCGTGCAAAAATATGGACATGCAGGTATCCGCAAAGTCGATCAACAAACAAAACAACCATTAGTAGGCGCCGTTTTTTGTTTCACGACTGCGGATGGACAGATAAAAGAATTGACGACAGATTCTGATGGTGTTGCTATTTGGCATGATCTACTCGTTGATACGGTCGTTACGATTCAAGAAATCAAAGCGCCAGAAGGCTACGTTTTAAATCCAACGCCCCAGACTGTCACTGTCAAAGTGAATGAATTGACGAGTATCACATTAGCTAATCAAGAACAGACAGCTAATTTGAAGGTCATCAAAGAAGATGCAGAAACAGGCAATCAGCCTCAAGGAGGTGCCCAATTGATCGGAGCTGTCTATAAATTAACGGACAAAGACGGAGAAACAGTGGCGGAATTGACGATGGAAGAGGTTAATGGAAGTGCATCAGCTGAGCTAAAAGGGTTAAAACTAGGAACCTATTATTTACAAGAGACCATTCCACCGAAAGGATATAACTTAGATCCGACCATCTATCCTATACATTTGACTTACGCAGGACAAAATGAAACGGTGGCTGTTCATAGCAAAACAGTCACTGATCGCGTCATCAAGGGACATGTCGAAGGATATAAATTTGGTTCAAAACCTCTTATCCCCACTTCTATCTTCGAAATTTTACACGCATTAACATCCAATCAAACGAATCATAAACCACCACTCGAAGGAATCGAACTAACAGCCACCGCTCATACCACAGGAAAAGAATATGTCCAAGTCACTGAAAAAAACGGCTACTTTAAATTTATCGATTTACCCTATGACACGTATACGATCGCTGAAACTAAAGGAACGGATGGCTATTTGATCATTGAACCATTTGAAGTGACGATCAGTGAGGAAGGCTACACACATTTCTTTTTATTAGAAGATGAAATCATCGAATCACGCGTACATCTCATCAAGATCGATCAAGAAACAGGACAACAAATTCCCTATGCTGGCGCACAATTCAAGATTTTTGATACTTGGGCGAATGATGGACAAGGGGCATTTGTAGCAATGACACGTCCGAATGATACAGAAAAAACTGAGATTTTTGAAACGAATCAAAAAGGGGAATTAGTGACAACAGAGAGCTTACCTTGGGGCGTGGATCGCTATGAGCTTCATGAAGTCAAAGCGCCAGAAGGCTATCTCCCGTTAGAAGAACCATTGATTTTCAGTGTAACAGCAGAAAATCATAGTGCATTGATTCGCTTAGAAGTCCCTAACCGTTTAGCAAGACAATCCATTGAATTGATCAAACGAGATCGCTTGAATGAACAACCTTTGGTGCAAGTACCATTTGGTTTATATCAGGTAGAAAAAGCAGAAAATGGCGGAGATATCCTTCAATTTATTGAAGAATATCTCACGGATGATGAGGGAAAAATCGAAGTAAGCGATTTGCCCTATGGGACCTATCAATTTATTGAAGGAAAACCATTGGAAGGGTATTTACCTTTAGAAGAACCTTTAGATTTTTCAGTAACTATTGAAAAAGATGGTGAGTTGATCGTATTAGAAGCCTATAACGAACGCGAAAAATTAGCATTGACGAGTTTGTTCACAGCAATCGACGGAAGTAAGGAGCTTGATCCAACCAAAGACAATCAATTGAAAGACGTAGTCTGGATCAAAGGAGCAGCCATTGAAGTCGGTCATGTGTATACCGTAGTGACCCAGTACCGAAAAGGTGCCACCGGAGAACTCATCAACGAAGCAATCTCAACCTACACAGCAAAGAGTAAAGAAGATCAATTTGAAGTTTTTCTTGAGCTGAAAGCCAATACGCTAAAAGACAAGGAGCAGTTGACTGCCACTCACATTTTATACTACGAGTCTGAGCAAGAAAATGAGGTAGCACGTGAAGATGATTTGACGAATCAAGAACAGACTGTTCATTTCAATACACCAAAAGAAGGGGAAAAAGAAGAAACGAAAAAGCAGGAAAATACTCGTGATTTACCTAAAACAAATAGTCGTACTTCTGTTTCTCTAGTAGGGCTAGGTAGTTTATTTCTAGGAGTGAGTGGTCTTTTGATCTATCAACAAAAAAAGGGTGGTTTGAATGACTAAAAGGAAAAAATACATGAGATTTGGCTTGTTCATATTCAGTTGTTCAGTTGTTTTGT
Organism: Enterococcus pernyi; assembly: GCF_045371165.1. Taxonomy (NCBI): domain Bacteria; kingdom Bacillati; phylum Bacillota; class Bacilli; order Lactobacillales; family Enterococcaceae; genus Enterococcus; species Enterococcus pernyi. The sequence continues at coordinate 110,252 of NZ_JBIQDM010000004.1, read as the reverse complement.
TCGTCAGCGGCTGTAAAACACAACAAACAGAAGATCCATCAACAGCTGGCCCTACTTCAAGCAAAATGAAACAGGCAATCAGCATGGAGACACCAGAGGAGAGCTATTTCAAAAAAGAAAACAATTCTTCTCATTTGTTTGAGTTTGCTTCTCAATTTAGAAAACCACTGGATCTTCCCACGGAAGCAATGATCAAGGATGAAACCAATCAGCTGAGAATCGCTTACCTTGAAGCCACAACAGTCTCTCAAAATCGGGAAAATACAGAATCAAGAAGCAATCTCACGAATCGCTTCGAAGAAAACGAACAAAAAGGTACTCTATCCAATATTTCAGCAATTCCAGAGAGCGATAATCATTGGCAAGGTCCTTACGTCCATGCAAATGCTCCATTGCAGATCTTACCAAGAGGAACAGCAATTGATCCCTTTACCTATTTTACTGTTGTTCAAGGAAGTGATCCCGTTCCAGTGATCCATTATACGCCCGTCGATCCTAATGAATCTGGCTACCAAGTGATGCAGATCACAGCAATTGATTCAAAAGGGAAAGTGAGTGTTGCGACAGTCACCTTTCTGTTTAATCACTCTCCGATCATTCAGCAAGTAAGACAAAGTCACCACATCACGATTGGTTCAAGTATTGATTTATTAGCGGGCATTTCTGCTCATGATGAAGAAGATGGTGAATTGACCTCAGAAGTTCAAGTACAAACCACACTCCAAACAGAACAAGAAGGCAGTTATGAAGTGATTTATTCTGTGACTGATCAATTTGGAGCAAGTACCAAGCTGATAAGTAATATGAGGATCACCAATGAAGCACCAATAATCGCGGGGCCGAACCAGCTCGTTTTACCTGTTGATCAATCATTCTCTTTATTTGATTATTTCTCCGCAAATGATCAAGAAGATGGTGCGATCAACCTTACTTCAGACAATATCTTGGCATCCGATCTTGTCCCATATGTACCAGGAAACTACTTCGTAAGAATTGGGAATGTCGTTGATCGGTATGGCAAAAGAGCGGCAGAGCGTACGATCCGTGTTCACTTAACAAATGAAGCGCCGACGATTACAAATACGCATATGACTCTTCCTGTATTTAGTGAACTGAATAAAGAAAGCTATCTAGCAAAACTAGTTCTTGCAGATCGTGAAGATCCGGTTGAGCAATTACATGTGGCAATCGATCTGCCTTTTTGGGAGAAAATCGACACTTCCCGATTAAATACCTATCGTTTTCCTCTTCAAGTCCAAGATACACATGGAGAGATCACCAAAACCTTTGGGAGCATCCAAGTAATCAATGAACCACCTGTATTTTCTGGGATAGAGGATAAGAGAATCATTGTAGGCGAAGAAAAGCCAGATTTATTAGCAGGGATCTCCGTTTCGGATCGTGAAGAGAGTATTGGAATAGAAGATGTTGAGATCATAGAAGAAATCGCTTGGGATACACCTGGAAGCTATCCTGTTTATTTGACGGTCAAAGATACATTTACAGAAACGACAGTATCTTTTCATGTCATTATTCAAGACAACAATCCAGAAATGCCAGAGAAATTGAGCGAATAAGGAGAAATAAATGGATTATTTCAATCAAGCAATGTCTTTATTTTCCAACGGGGTGATTACTGCAGGAAGCTTACTGACCGTTTGGGGCATTATCCAATTAGGCGTTGCAATCAAAGAGCATAATGGGCCAGGGATGCAACATGCCATTTTTCAAATCGTTGGGGGTGCAGTGATTTTAGCTGCTGGTGCGTGGATCACGAATATTTCAATGTGAGGAGCGAAAAAGAATGGACGGTGCGATCGAATTTTTGCTACAAACGATTGCAGAACAATTAAGTTTATCGACGAATCATAAAAATAGTCTTTTACAAAACCTCGAACATTATCTGCCGGAAATCTATCGTTACAGTGTGACGATCATGGAAAGTGTCGTCAAACCTATTGCTTATTCCCTATTAGGTTTTCTATTGTTGATCGAATTTCAACAACTCGCACATCGACTATATGGCAAGCAGTCAGAGTTTGGTGGACTGGATCTTTTTTTGCCATTGTTTATCAAAATCGGATTGACCGTACTGCTTTTACGCCACTTGATGGTTTTCCTCAATGCCATTATGGATGTAGGTATTTTTGTTAGTCAAGGAATCAATCAATTGGAGATTCGAGGTGTGACGGATCAGACAATGGATATCTTCAACGTGATGGAGCAGATCGATCAGCTAGGTTTTTTTGAAAAAATGGTGTTGTTGATGATCTTACTCGTTCCCTTGATTCTATCGATCATTGTTAGCGTCCTTGCTCAAGTGCTGATCTTTTTACGCTTTTTGGAAATGTATCTTTATTTGAGTATCTCACCTTTACCGATTGTCGCTTTAGTGAATACAGAAATCGGGCATGTCGGAAAGAATTTTTTAAAACTATTTGGTGCGGCATCTTTACAAGGTGTATTGCTTTTTATCGTGTTGAATATCTATCCACTACTAGTGAGTACTATTTTTTCATTTGATGAGACGCAGGGGATGATTGCAGTGATCAGTGCGATCGTCGGTAATTGCTTGGCGCTATCCATGTGTTTGTTTTACACCATGAAATGGTCGAAAGCGATCATCGTTGCGGCCTGAGTGAGAAAAGGAGTGTGAAAAATGGCGATTGAAGTCGTGATCAGAAAAGAAATCAAAGAGTATCAAGAGAAGATCTTTTTTGGCTTCTCTTTAAGACAGGTTATCGTTATTGCATTGGCTTTAATCGTGATTTTACCGGTCGGCCTACTTAATCATTTTATTTGGGGCTATTCAATTGATGATCTAGGAATTGTATTGATGTTTTTTACTAGTCCGATTTTATCGGTGGGTTGGATCAAAAAAAATCAGTTACCTTTAGAAAAATATCTCCTTATCCGTTGGCGCCATCTTATCGCAACAAAGCACTATCCATATCAAAATGCTCGTTTGGAGGAAGATCATGAAGGGATTTCAACGAGGAAAAACAGTAAAACAGAGAAATATCGAAGTGAACAAGGGAATTAAAAAGTCTTCCTTAACCAAACTATTACACAAGCAAAAGAAAAAAAGAGGAAAAAAAGAACGAAAATCAGCACCAGCCAAACATGCACAAAGGAAGATTCGTTATGAAAAAATGTACGAAAGTGGAATTTGTGAACTTGCTTCCGGATATTATTCAAAAAGTATCCAGTTTTCAGATGTCAATTACCAAATTGCACCTGTAGAAGACCAACAAGCTATTTTTCAAGGGTATTGTACCTTACTAGATAGTTGTGATGAACGAACGCATCTAACGATTACCTTGAAAAAAAAGCGAATGGAACAAAAGGAACTGGAAAAGCAATTGTTCTATAAAGAAACAGGGGAGAGTCAGGACATCTACCGTCGAGAATTGAATGAAATGCTGCGGCGAACCATGACAGAAGGAGGAACGAATTTTAGCAAACAAAATCTATTGACCTTCAGCACGCAGTCTACTGATTATGACCAAGCCAAGCATTCCTTGACACGTATCGAACAACAACTTAGTCATAGTCTTTCGGAAATCGAATCAAGTAGTCAAACACTTTCTGGCAAAGAACGGTTGCAACTGCTCCATGAATTGATCAAACCTAATGAATGGTTCCAGTTCAATTATACAGATTTAGTTTATAGCCGTTTGTCGACAAAAGCAGTTGTTACCCCTGCAAGTTTCAGCTTTAAAGCAAAAGACTATATCGAAATTGGCTCAGAGTATGCCCAAGTCCTATATTTGAAAGATTACCCCACCAAACTTTCAGATAGATTGATCTTAGAATTAATGGATATTGGCGAAGAGTTGTGTTTATCGATCCACATTGAACCAGTGGATTCTGAAAAAGCAAATCAGTTGGTTCAAATTAAAAAAGCTTATATGGAAGGGGACAAAACAACTGCTGAAAGAAAAGCGACACAAAAAGGCTATGATCCTTATTCAAATATTCCGTATGAATTGACCAATAGTATCAAAGAAGCCGAAGCTTTATTAGACGATCTAGTCAAAACCGGTCAAAAATTATATTTTGTTACCTTCCTCGTTTATTTCCGATCTCAGACCAAAGAAAAACTTGCTGATATTGCGGAACAAGTCCAACATGTTGGGCGTAAAAATCGTTGTCATTTCAATGCATTAGACTATCTACAAGATGAAGGATTCAATTCGGTCTTACCTTTAGGAAAAAATTGGATCGAACAACAACGGACGTTGACGACAGAAAGTACAGCGATTTTTATTCCATTTTCAGCGCAAGATCTTAATCATATAGATGGCAAATATTACGGGAAAAATGAAATGACCAAAAATAGTGTAAGGATCAATCGTAAGCAACTAAACACGCCGAGTGGCATGATTTTAGGTAGCTCTGGTTCAGGCAAAGGTGTAGCCAAAAAATATGAAGAAATCACGACGTTACTTAAAAATCCCGAAGATGAAGTCATTTCGATTGATCCGGAAGATGAAGATACGATCATCGGCAATGATTTTGATGCTCAAATCATCAATATCGCCCCTAATACCAATACCTTCATCAACTTACTAGATATTTCAGAAGACTTGAGAGGAGAGGCAGATCCAGTAAAATTGAAATCTGACTTTCTGTTAACTGCTTGTGAAGCCTTGATCGGTGGGCCAACTGGGTTAAATTCGGCACAACGATCGATCATTGATCGTGTCACGCGATTGACGTATTTCAATTTTCAAAAAATCTCAGAAAAATCAGCGCCGACATTGGCGGAAGATTGGTTTCCGCTTTTAAAAGAACAACCGGAAAAAGAGGCGCAGACATTGGCGTTAGACTTAGAGTTATATATCGATGGTTCACTTTCGATGTTTTCTAAACCAACTAATGTTTCTTTAAATAAACGTTTTGTGATTTACAATACGAAACAACTAGGGAATCAATTGAAAACTTTTGGGATGATGGTTGTTTTGGAACAAGTGTGGAATCGGGTCGTTCGCAATCGAGACAGAGGCATCACTACTTGGATCTATATTGATGAAATGCAACTCCTGTTAAATGATCCTTACTGTGAAAATTATTTTTTTGAACTATGGAGCCGAATCCGTAAATGGGGTGCGATTGCCACTGGTATTACCCAAAATGTCGAAACCTTATTATTATCAGATAAAGCACGCCGAATGTTAAGTAATACGGAATTTATCATTATGTTGAAACAAGCGAAAAGTGATTTAGATGAGCTGTCTTCCTTATTCAATCTTTCGTATCAGCAACAAAGACAATTACTCAATCCAATCAAAGGCGCAGGATTGATACGGGCAGGCAATGCCATTGTCCCTTTTTCCAACACTGTTGATCCAACAACAAAACTTTATGAGTTGATCACCACTGATCCTGTCGAACGCCACAGATTACGACAGGATGTATCGCCATGAAAAAAAACGATGTAGGCATTGAAGAGACCGTGAAATCACGAAATAAACGAAGGAGTAACAGACATTTTCTGCGTAGGAAAACGAAAGATCCTCGCAGAGTCATGCTTGCATATCAGACAAAAATAGTTGATTTCTCTTTACTTGGAAATAAAACTTCGATCAGTAGCAAAGTCAGCCTTTACCTACTTGTTGGTGTTAGCATTCTCATATTTTTTCTCTTTTTCAGTATGATCGGCTTCGTTTCGTCTGCCACGATCAAAATCAATGAGCTTGAATTGACGAAGGTATGGAAATATTTAACCGAATTGGATGTGGAATTGACACTAGAATTAAACTCAACTAAGAGTTTGATTCTAGTAAATGAACGAGTAGTGGCTGCAAATGAAGTCGTGATCAGGTCTGATATTGAAGAGGTGCTGATTTATTTAGACATGGCTTATGGTGAAGACCAATTAGGAAATCCAGATGTTCTCAAAGAAACGATCCAAGGATTGCATGAACAGATGTGGCAAGTAGACAGTAACGAAGGTCAAATCAAATTAACATCACGATCATTGTCGCAAGTGATCACTTGGACGCCGGAGTGGAAAGAACGCAGACAGCTGTTAGCAGAAATTGGTCTTTATGCAAGTTTGACTGAATTAAGCAATCCATTGAAAGAAACAGACTCTTTACGCATAAAACAACGCTTTGGTTATTACGTAACAAATCAAGAAAAAAGCTTACTTGAAGGACTGCTCATCCAGACAGAACCGAAAGAAAGCATAGTCGCTGTGATCGCTGGAGAAATTACAAGAGACCGAGAGAACGTAACCATCACAATGAACGATCAAACCATTACTTATCATGATGTAGATCTAACAGCTACTGAAGGACAGATGGTATCGGTGGGGACAGAGATCGGGAGAGTAAAACAAGAGGAACTGCATCTGTCTTACCAGAAAAAAGGTGAAATCGTCAATCCAGCTTTTTATCTCCCCAATGTAGTCGATAACAATGAGACACAGCTTGATCCCATTGAAACGGACGTTACATTTAATGGACAGAAATTTCGAGAAGTGATTTTACTGCATTGTCACGCATTTAGTGACCATGCAGAAACGATTATCCAAGAAGCTAAAAAGAATAATATCTCCCCCATTGTTCTAGCAGCCATCATGATCCACGAAACTGCTTGGGGGACGAGCGAAGGAATTCGAGAAAAGAACAATCCAGGTGGCTTGATGCGAGAAAATGAGTTGCTTTCCTACGCCACACTTGAAGAAGGGATTGCCGCCACCGCTCGAACACTAAACCAATTGATCGTGAACCAAAGACTGATGACAGTCGAGCAACTCGGAAGTGTGTATTGTCCTGTAGGTGCAAGTAATGATCCCCTGGGATTAAACCAATACTGGGTACCGACGATCAAAGAATTATTTGTACAACTAGGTGGCAGTAAAGAGATGAGCTTACTCTGGCAATCGAATCACACAGTGGGTCAAGAGGTGTTGACACAAGCCAGAACATTGTATCGTCAAAACGTTCAGTACTCACAAGGCTTTGAACGAGGCACCTTTCCTTATCATGATTGCTCTTCTTTTGTTCTGTGGGCGATGAGAAGTGTTGGCTTGCCTGTGCCACTAGGTAGCACTGAGACATTGTATTCTTTGGAAGGGACTTTCCTGATGCCAATCAGTCGAGAAGATGTCAGAGCCGGTGACTTGTTTGTGTGGGGGAAGAAAGGACACTCTTTAGGTAGTTACGGCCATACAGGGCTATTTTTAGATGATGGTGGTAAAACGATCCTTCATTGCACACCTGCTACTGCACGAGGGTATGGTCAAGAAGGCGATATCGTCATCACTCCATTTGAAGGCTATGCAGGTGATTTCCAGCTGGCGCCTGTTTATTTCTATCGATTGTTGGGAGAAAAAAAATGAATGCAAAATCCCGCTTCCTTTGTCTCATTCTAGCTTTCTTTCTGTTTGGTAGCATGACTTTTAGTGTTGGTAGGTCACTTGTCTTTCGTTCACAAGAAAAAAGACAAGCCTCTGAAAAAAAATCCAGACAACTTTCGGAAGCACAAGTCAGAGAATTTTTACAAGCTTATTATACGTTTGAAACAGTCGGCGACAATTACTCTGCATATGTTGATGCTCTTTCTAACAAGATGAAAGATAAAGTAAAAACAGAACAAGGTAAAAAAACGCATAGTCCACAGCGTTTTGGCTTCAGTCGCTGGCTCAAAAGCGAGCATTATTTTAAACAAACGAACGAGGAAATGGTTGAAGTCCTCTGTTTGGTTGATTTTACGACGTCTTTATTGAATGAAGAAGGCGGAGTTGTAAAAAAAGATATTCGCCATCGTGAGGGTGTCAAACTGACTTATCACTATGACACTAAAAATCATCGCTATGTCTTGGATGATCTCGAACAGCTGTCTTCTTTTATGGAAATACAATGATTGAGTAAGGAAGACCTTACAAATGGACGCAACAAAAATGAATGAGGGGAGTGACAACGTATGGCGAAAGAAACTGTAATCATCGATCAGATCCATCACTTACAAGTAGAAGAGACTCAGTTGGATTTGTTTCAGGCTTTGGAAGATTTAGAAACTGAAAATCGACGAGTCTTGCTGGCAAACACACAAGGACAATGTCGCATACGTATTTATGATCGTAAGGGAGAAATGATGATAGAAAAAGTGCTTCAATTTCCTTTGACAGAGGAGATTGAAGAGATCTTAAGTCAACACTGGGAGCAAGAAATAGCCAATACAAAAGAGAAGAGTCAGTTCCCTCATTCAAGCAACACACTGAAAAAAAATCAGTTGTTACAAATCAATTGGAAAAAAATCATCAAGCGATTACTTCTTAGTGGAGTAATCGTTTTTGTTGTGATTCAAGGTGTCGGTTTGTTTGTTGAACAAAGAACGAATAATGAGCAAGCGACAACCGAAGAAAATCAGAAAAGTTCATGGCAGTCATTAGTAGAAGCAGGCGCATATGAAGAAGCTGCGGAAGAATATCCCACTCAGTATCAGCAATTGATCGATCACTTAGTGGAAGAACAGGAATTTTCTTGGGTAGAGAAGTTGAATGAGCAAAAGCCAACAGGAAATGCCACCTTTGATCTGGCTTTTTATCAAAACGATTGGAAAAAAGTGATTGCGACCCACGTGGAACAATTGACGGAAAAGCGCCAAACCAAGTTAGCGATTGCTTATTTGGAGCTGGAACAAGTACAAGAAGCCGTTGTGTTGAATCGCCACTTGAAACATCAGGAGATCACGTTAGCACTGGATCAGTTTTATTTTGAAAAAAGTCTTGATTGGTTGAAAGAAAAAGAAATGAACAAAGCGAAAGAAGCATTTGAACAAATCCAAACGGAAGAATTAAAAGCGGTGATGGCGGCATACATAGAGCAAGGAACGATTATTTTAGATTTCATTACGTTCTATGAGGCGTCAGCCGATATGTCTGAAAATCTAATGCTTTGGGAAGAACGGTTGGCTCGATTAGGAGAGTCAATGGAATAAAAAACCTTACTTTGTAAAAAAGAGTCCAAAAAATCACGAGGATGTGCCTTTTCGTAGGTATCTACAGATAAAATGCTCCCTTAAATGAAGAAAATAATTGTTTCAGCGTCTCTAATTAGTACCAGAAGTCTTTCATCAAATCACTCATTTGGATCACTCCATGTTTTGGCACAAATGATTGTGACAAAATCCGACTATTTATCTAAATGGTAAGCGGATACAATTTGGTTAAAGAAAGAGATAAAGGAGCGATTGAAGTGGAAGAGACGATACCAAAAAATAAAATTTCATTCAAAGCAAAAGTACAAAAGTTAGGAAGTACCTTATCTAGTATGGTGATGCCGAATATCGGTGCGTTGATTGCTTGGGGTGTTTTGACAGCATTATTTATTCCAGATGGCTATTTACCAAACGAAGCGTTTGCTACGATGGTCGGCCCAATGTTGACGTATTTAATTCCTTTATTGATCGGCTACACCGGAGGGAAAGTCATCGGTGGTGATCGTGGTTCAGTCGTCGGAGCAATTGCGACGATGGGTGTGATCGTTGGGACAGATATTCCGATGATGTTAGGTGCCATGATCATGGGTCCATTAGGTGGCTTTGCCATCAAGAAATTCGATCAAGTGTTTCAAAAACATATCAAATCAGGGTTTGAGATGTTGGTCAACAATTTTTCTGCAGGATTAATCGGTTTTGCGTTAGCATTGATCGGCTTTTCTGCAATTGGTCCAGTGGTGGATACACTGACGCAAGCGATGGCAACAGGTGTTGAAGCAATTTTAAATGCAAATTTGATTCCATTGACGAGTATTTTTATCGAACCAGCGAAAATCTTGTTTTTGAATAATGCGATCAACCATGGCATTTTGACTCCTTTAGGAACAGAACAAGTGGCTACAGCCGGTCAATCGATCCTGTTCTTGTTGGAAGCTAATCCTGGACCAGGTCTAGGTGTATTGTTAGCTTTCACACTATTTGGCAAAGGCGCGGCAAAATCATCTGCACCGGGTGCAATGATCATCCATTTCTTAGGTGGAATCCATGAAATCTATTTCCCATACGTAATGATGAAACCGTTATTATTCTTATCAGTGATTTTTGGTGGGATGACAGGTAGTTTCGTTTTCCAATTAATGGATGCAGGCTTACGTGCGCCAGCTTCACCGGGTTCGATCATTGCCATTTTAGCAATGGCACCATTGAGTGCTTACTTACCAGTTATTTTAGGGATCGTCGCTGCAACAGCCGTTTCTTTTGGAATCTCTGCAGTCATTCTAAAAGCTGATGCGAAAGAAACAAGTGAAGATTTTGAAAAATCAGTGGAAGCGACTCGTCAAGCGAAACAACAAGCGAAAGGAACTGGAACTACTAGTCAGGGACAACCAGCTTTATCAGCGATCAAAAAAATCATTTTTGCCTGTGATGCTGGAATGGGGTCAAGTGCGATGGGTGCTTCCTTGTTAAGAAAAAAAGTCCAAGAGCATCACTTACCTCAACTCGTGACGAATCAAGCCGTTAGTCAATTATCTGATGAAGCAGACGTATTGATCGTGACTCAAGTTGAGTTGCAGGAACGAGCAAAACAAAAAGCGCCACATGCTCATTTTGTTGCAGTAGAAAACTTCTTAAATTCACCAAAGTATGATGAAATCATCCAAGCATTAGGAAGTAAGGAAGAAACACAGCCAAGCCAACCACTCTCTACTACTCCAACAGATGATTTGGATTTATCTGAATTAAAAGATATCAAAGAGATTTTACTTGTTCATGACGATCGTGCAGGATCAGCGACAATGGGATTGTCCTTATTGAAAGATATATTGAAGAAAAACCAATTGGAGATCCCTCTGAAAAAAATCAATATTGATGAGTTGACGGAGCAATCGAATACACTGATCGTTTCAAGAGAATCCTTGTCTGAGGAGGCACGTTCAGTGGCACCGCATTCACTTCATTTTTCAGTGGCGACGATGGTCAGTCCACAAAAATATGAAACGATTGCTCACTATTTGAAAAAAGTAGCATAAGGAGGAAATAAAATGTCTGAATTAGCATTTGATATGATCGAGTTGAATAAGGCTTTTGCAACAAAGGAAGAGGCCATCCGATACTGTGGAAGAAAATTAGTGGAAGCCGGTTGTGTCGAAGAACCCTACATTGACGCAATGGTGGAACGTGATGCGATGTTATCCGTTTATATGGGGAATTTTATCGCGATCCCTCATGGAACAGATGAAGCCAAAGCATTCGTAAAAAAATCAGGGATCTGTGTGATCCAAGTGCCAGATGGTGTCAATTTCGGGACTGAACAAGAAGAAAAGATTGCGACAGTCTTGTTTGGTATCGCTGGCGTAGGAGAAGAACATCTGCAATTAGTGCAACAAATCGCTCTTTATTGTAGCGACATGGACAATGTTGTCCAATTAGCAGATGCACTGAGTAAAGAAGAAGTCACACACAATCTAGCAATTGCCTAAGGAGAGAAGACGAATGAGAGCAGTACACTTTGGTGCCGGAAATATCGGCAGAGGATTTATTGGAGAAGTTTTAGCTGAGAATGGGTTTGACATCACTTTTGTTGATGTCAACGAACAGATCATCGATTCATTAAATGAAAAAAGCCGGTATACGATCGAACTAGCTGACGAATCGAAAAAACAACTTGTCGTTGAACGCGTTCGCGGATTGAACAACCAAAAACAGCCTGAACAAGTGATCAAAGAAATAGCACAAGCAGATCTTGTGACCACAGCGATCGGTCCCAATATTTTACCATTCATTGCTGAACTGATTGCAAAAGGGATCGAGCAAAGAGAACAAGAGGGCAATCAGCAACCGCTAGACATCATCGCTTGTGAAAATATGATTGGTGGCTCTGAGCATCTAAAAATGGAAGTCTATAAATATCTGTCAGATACCCACTTTGCAGATCAGTCCATCGGATTTCCGAATGCAGCAGTGGATCGCATCGTGCCGATGCAACAACATGAAGATCCTTTGTTTGTGCAAGTGGAACCTTTTAAAGAATGGGTCATTGATGATACGCAACGAAAAAATAAAGAGATTTCGTTAAATGGCGTACTATACGTCAAAGATTTGGAACCATATATTGAACGAAAACTATTTAGTGTGAACACAGGGCATGCGACTGTAGCTTACACCGGTGCATTATTGGGATATGCAACGATCGATGAGGCAATGCAAGATTCGTTAGTCGTTGCCCAACTAAAATCAGTACTACAAGAAACAGGAAGTTTACTGGAAGCAAAATGGGGCTTTGATAATAAACAACATGAAGCCTATATTGAGAAAATCATCCAACGTTTCCAAAATAAATATATCTCAGATGCCATCACTCGGGTAGCTCGAACGCCTTTACGGAAGTTAGGCTATCAAGAACGCTTTACTCGTCCGGTTCGTGAATTGCAAGAATACAATTTGACTTGTCCACATTTGACAGCTACGATGGGGATCATTTTCAACTACTATGATCCTGAAGATGAGCAAAGTTGTGAACTGCAAGAGATGAAAGTGCGAGAAAATATGGATCAGTTGATCCAAGAAGTCACAGGTATCCATGATCCGACAACAATCAGTAACATCAAGCAAAATGTGATGCGTTATGCGAAACAAGTAGCTTGATTCTTGATACGATCAATGGAATAAACAAGTGGATTGTAAAAAAAACCTCTAAAAATATCTTAGATATTTTTAGAGGTTTTTCGCTGTTTACTTGATTGGAGCTGCGGCAACTGTTGGTAGATCAAGCTCTTTTCCATAACGTTTCTCTAATGCTAAGCGAACGAGACGCTCCGCTAGATGTTCATTACGTGCTAAGATCGGACCATGGAAATAGGAGCCGTAAACGTTGCGGTAAATGACACCTTCTGATTGATCTTCCCCATTATTCCCTTGACCTTTGACGATTTTTCCCAGCGGGCGTTCGCCTTCGCCAAGAAATGTTCGACCATTATGATTTTCAAATCCATAATAGGTTTCGTTGAACTCTTCGTTGTGGATCACGATGTCACCAATGAAGCGATTATTCTCTTGGCTTAAGGTGTAATGATCCAACGCACCGATTCCTTGGATTTTTTCACCGTTTGCGCCCATATAATAATGACCAAGTAGTTGGTAACCGCCACAAATCGCAAGTACGACACCATCATTTTCAATGTAATTAGTCAATGATTCTTTCTTTTCTTGAATGTCTTTTGAAATGATCATTTGTTCAAAATCTTGACCACCTCCAAAGAAAACTAAGTCATATTTATCTGCCTCAAAGGGTTCATGGATGCTGACGATCTCAGTATGAGAAGTGACCCCCATTTTTTTGGCGATATATTGGAGCATCAAGAGATTGCCATTGTCACCATAAGTATTCATCAGATTCCCATAGAGATGGGCAATGCGTAATTCGTAGTTAGCCACGATTCATGCCTCCTTTGATAAAGCCTTGACTCGCTAATTCTTTTCGTAATTGTAAGACAGCTGTATAGGTCGCTAAAATATAGACATGATCCGTCGGTAGTTGCTTGATTTTCTCAATGACATCAGTCAATTCTTTTGATTGTGTCAATTTATCTTCAGCGATACCCGCTACTTTCAAACGTAGTGCCATATCTGTGTGGCGATCGCCACCAGCAATCACAGCAGGGATTTCCATATCTGCAAAGCGTTCAAATTCTCCGTCCCAGATCCAACTCACATCGATTCCATCTGCGTAGTTCGCATTCAAGAGGGCTACTAGTGAAAATGGATACGGCGCATGTCCCATCATGTCGATGACTTGGTTGATCCCTACAGGATTTTTGACTAGGACTAAGGTACAGGACTTGCCATCGATTTCGATGTCTTCTTGACGACCAAATACTTTTTCGTCATACCCTAAGCCTTGTCTGATTTTTTCAGGAACAACACCATAATATTCAGCCACCGCAGTAGCTGCTAAAGCATTATAGACATTGTACATGCCACCAACTTCGATGCCATATTCATTGCCATCAATGACGAAATCAGCTGATTTGTTGTCCATTCGTTTCATTTCTGTCAAACGATAATCCAGTTCTGGACGTTTAAAGTCACAATTTGGACAATAGTATTTACCTAAGTTTGCATAAGTGATCATTTTGTAGTGCAAGATGTGATGACATTTCGGACACAACACGCCATCTGTATTGTAGTGGGCCATCTGTTCATGGTCTTCTTCGTGATCAAATCCATAATATCTTCTAGGGTTGACGGTCTCAACTGAATTGAAGATCGGTGAATCGCCATTACTGATGATCGTAGCATCTGGCGATTTTGCGGCACCGTCAACGATCATTTTATACGTGGTGTAGATTTCACCGTAACGGTCCATTTGGTCACGGAAAATGTTTGTAAACAAAAATAGTTCAGGTTTGATGTATTCAGTCACTCTACTTAGACTGGCTTCATCGATTTCTAACACCGCAAATTTCTTTTGGCCTTTTCCGGCTTTTGCTTGTAAAAAAGTCGAAACGATTCCTTGGACCATGTTGGCGCCAGTAGGGTTCGTCAAGACTTCATCAAATTGTTGTCGTAAGATATTGACGGTCAAAGCGGTCGTCAATGTTTTTCCATTTGTTCCAGTTACGACGACGACTTGATAGTCTTTTGCTAATGTATCTAAAATATGAGGATCGATCGATAAAGCAAGTTTACCAGGTAAACTTGATCCTCCTTTAAAAAAGGTTTTTAGTCCCCATTGTGCGGTTTTACCAACTGCAATCGCAAATTGACTGCGTATTCCCATTATGTAACCTCCAAAACGTCATAATTACAAATAAATTCAACTAATCATACCATATGTTGAAAAAAAGGTTAAATTGCTTTGTCTTATTTTACAAAAGTTTATACTGTTCGCAAAACAAAAACGAAAGAAGCAAGAAAACGAAAAACGATCGCTTCCTTGCTTCTTACATATCGTTTTTTTATGGTAACGATAGACTAGCTTACCCGATAATGATTTTCTCAGTAGGATATTCATAACCTAAATCTCGTGTTTCTTTTGGCACAAATAACATTAATGTATACAACATCCCGATACGTCCAATAAACATCAACGCACCGATCGTGATTTTACCGACTGTTGATAGATCACCGGTAATTCCTAGCGATAACCCCGTTGTCCCAAAAGCAGAAGTCACTTCCACGATGATTGAGATCAGCGGTTGTTTCTCCGTGGCAGATAAAAAAAGAATACAGAAGAAGCACATCCCTAAGGAGAGCATAAAAACGACTACTGATTTTCGGACATCATCTTCATCAATTCGACGACCAAAAATATTAATGTTATCTTCACTTTTCAAAAATGAATAAAGATAAAGGCCAATGATCGCCACAGTCGTGGTTCGGATACCCCCGCCGACAGAACTGGGACTACAACCAATGAACATCAATAAGGAAAAGACGATCAAGGTGGTGATTTGAAAATCTCCTAGATCATGGATCTGTAAACCCGCATTACGAGTTGTCATGGAATAAAACATTGAATTGATCCACTGGACACTAGGATGGAGATCTTTGAACAAGTGATTTTTTTCAAGTAAAAAAATCAAGACAGTCCCGCTTACAAATAAAATGACAAAAGCGAGGATGGCGAGTTTTGTAAACAAAGAGAACCGAAAAGGAATCTTGGCTTTTGTTTTTCGATACAAGCGCCATTCTCGAAACTCCATCAATACTGGAAAACCGATTCCACCAATGAAAATCAGGAACATGATCATAAATAAAAATGGATAGTCATGTTCAAATGGCTTGATCGACTCACCAGTAATATCGAATCCCGAATTTGTGACCGCGGAAATAGCTTGATAAAATCCATGGAAAATGGCTTCGTGCCAATGATCGAAATAGCCGCGAATATAAAAATAAACGGAGAACAAGGCACCAAATAGCAATTGGAACCAGAGCAATATGACAAAAGTGATCCGAATCAAACGAACGATACCAGATAAACGTGGTTGGTTCATATCTGTCATGATCAATTGTCTTTGACGTAAGGTGATCCGTCGCTTAGAAAAGATAATAAATGCCGTTGAGATCATCATGATCCCTAAACCACCCACTTGAAACAACACTTCGAGTAAAATAATGCCATTGTTATTAAAAATCGCGTGGATGTCAAATGTCGAAAGACCAGTGACACTGATCGTACTGATAGCCATAAAAAGCATGTCAATAAATGAAGCATGACTACCCGGATTTCGGAAAAATGGGATGTAAAACAAGCCCAAAGAAATCATAGTCATTAAAATATAATAAAATACAATAATTTGAATAGAAGAAAAGTGACTAGAAGCATATCTTGCACTACGCCTTCGCCATTTCCGGAAAAAAAGATTCAATTGCACAAATTCGATCCTCCTTGTTAGATGTTTCTTCCAGTATACCGACAATAAAATAAATACACAAAGAAATAATAAAACTAAAATTTACTAGGATTTTAGTTATTGGAAAAGTGTCTTATAATAAAGATGACTTTGCGAAACAACTTGGAGGGAGATCCATGATAAAATGAAGTGTATCAACTAGTCATAGACTGTCTGATTACGACTAAAACAACATTTGAGTAATCTACACAAAAGTTTCATGAAAAAATAAGAAAAAAATAAGAAATTTATGGTAAAACTAAAGAATACGTGTGAGAAAAATCAATTTTTGCCAAACGGATCAAGACTTCAAGCGGCAACAAGGAAAAGGATGAGAGAATATGCGAAAAGTAGCACCTATATTAAAGCCAATCGCTGTATTGACGATTTCGACGATTGTTGCTACCACAACAGGCATTGTTAATAGTTCTAGCTATCGTGCACCAAGTCGTTCCACAGAGACTACGACGACTTCTACCAATGAAGGAACAGGGCAAACGAATGACACGGTAGAAACAACACCGACGACTGTAGAACAAGACACAACCAATTCTACATACAACCAAAACTCAATACCAGAAAGTTCCGTGGATGAAGGAAATACAGGATATACGACCGATTCGACTAGTCAAAATCAAGGGGACGACAGCGGTTCAAGTACGACGCCAAGTGCCACTACACCAAGCAGTACGACGCCTAATACAACGCCAAGTACTTCTACGCCAAGTGAAGGCAATCTAAATGAAAATAATGCACCTACAGAGCAATCCGCTGAAACACAGATGTATAATCAACAGGCAGGTGATGAAGAATGACATTTATATTAGATATCATCAATGGGATACACAAGTTTTTAGGATATTTAGATATCAGTCCTAAATATTTGAACCGAGGCTATACTATATTAAGTGTGATTCCGACCGTTTACCTTTTACGGATTGTTTATGGATTATGGCAAAATCAAAACTATTTGCAGTTCTTTTTATATGGATTAGGCTTTTTAGTTCTTTTATATTTCACTGTTCTAAATGTGTTTTATTACTTTTTTGATAAAAATTCAAAAGCCGATGTGACCCAAGTGATCGTAAAATATCTACCTGATGAAGCATTCAATATTGAAGGAGAAACGGTTCGCGGGAACAACGGAAATATCGACAAAGTCAATACAGAAAAAGCCAATGTTCTATTCGATGAAGACTACCAATTGAAACTAGCAGAGAATATGCGTTATTTGATTGAAAAAGGGGAAATCAAGGTCAATGAACTTGGTCGAATGGACGGTTTCTTGATTGATCGAAATACACTTTATCCCTACTATTATGTGAAAAAAGTCTCCGACAAAACTTATCAATTAAGTATCGGCCGTAATTATTCCAGCATGGAAAAAGTAGGAACGATCAAGGTCGACTCGCCAGAAGATCATATTGAACCCGTAGGCTTATTCCTTGCAGGCGGTGATTTTGTCAAAGATGGTCTTAGATACCATGAACCCTATCGTTTGAAGTTGATCATCAAGAAAAATCAACCAAAAGAACAAGAAGGTGAAGTGACATACAGTCGAACCCAACGAAGAAAAAAATCAAAAGTATAGGATAAATCTTCTCCATCGAGTATTTATTTCGCTCTAATATGAAAGATACATGAAGTTCAAAAAAACATTTCTAAAAAAAAAACGGATTATTCCCAACACGATCCGACACTTATTCTTTCTTTTAATTGATAAAAAATGTAAAATAAAGAATAGCTAACAAATAAATAAAAAATAACATAAAAATGTTTGGTTAATAGGAGGTATAAAGTGAAAAACTTTTTGAAAAATTGGGGAATCTTGATCGTTATTTTAGCCGCCATCATTTTGGCAAGAGTCTATGTATTCACACCAGTCACAGTGAGTGGTCATTCCATGGACCCTTCGTTACATGATGGGCAACGTTTGATCTCATCTAAAATCTCAGATTTTGACCGCTGGGATATCATTACAACAAAAGAACCTGGGGATGAAGAACGGATGATCGTCAAACGAATCATTGGGATGCCAGGCGATACTGTGAAAATGGAAGATGATCAACTATACATCAATGGGGAAAAGCAAGATGAACCCTACTTAGATGAGTATAAAAAAGAATTTTCAGAAGACAAACTACAAGAGGAATATTCTTATAATTCAGCCTTCCAATCGCAAGCTGAAAATGCTGAAACGTTCACCAGTGATTTTGAATTCACTGTTCCGGAAGGACAATACTTGGTACTGGGCGACAATCGTTTGATCTCAAAAGACAGCCGCATGTTTGGTTTAGTCGATGAAGACTTGATCCAAGGTAAAGTCGTTTTCCGCTATTGGCCGTTGAATAAGATCAATATCATTTAATCGATGATACGTAATGCGATAGCGATATAACTCTAAACAGTAAAGATATACCCTGAAAAAACCTCAACATTCGTTTGGAATGTTGAGGTTTTTTTGTTATATAAACTACAACAACAAGTGATCAAGTATAATTTTTTTATAAAATTACGTTATTTTCAAAGTTTGTTCATAAAGTAAGGCTAAAGTGAAAGACACATAGATATAAATAACTATTAAAATATATAGGAGTGACAGCATGAAAAAATTCATCTCAATATTAGCTGTATCATCAGGACTGGTTTTGTTTTCTGCATGTTCAACAAATCCTTCAGATCAAGCTGCAGTGACGTATAAAGGCGGTACCATCTCAGAGCAGGAACTAGTGGACCACTTGAAAAAAATCAAGGGTGCGGAGACCGCTGTCCAAGATTTGATCATCTTCCAGATTTTTGAAGAAAATTATGGCGACAAAATTACGGCTGAAGATGTAGATAAAGAATACAACGCTAGCAAAGAAGCACTCGGTGATTCTTTCGATTCGCAATTGAAATTAGCGGGCTATACAACTGAATCTTATAAAGAAGAAATAAAAAGAGGGTTAGCTTACAAAGCAGGTTTACGAGCGAATGTCGAATTGACGGATGAAGATCTTAAAACAGCGTGGGAAAACTTCCATCCAGAAGTAGAGGCACAATTGATCAAAGTAAGTAGCGAAGATGAAGCCAAGGAAATCAAAAAGTCACTCGATGAAGGGGGCGACTTTGCTAAAATCGCCAAAGAAAAATCGACCGATGAAGCGACAAAAGAAAAGGATGGAGAAATCACCTTTGACTCGCAATCTAAAAGTGTGCCAACAGAAGTCAAACAAGCAGCGTTCAAACTTAAAAATGAGGAAGTATCTGATGTTATCACAGCGACTAATTCCTCTACGAACGCCACGGAATATTATCTTGTGAAAATGGTCAAACAACAAGAAAAAGGCAATGATATGTCGAAATATAAAGATGAATTAGAAAAAATAGCAACAGAGACAAAAATAGCAGATCCAACATTCCAACAAGAAGCTGTGCGTAATGAATTGAAAAAAGCAAATGTAAAAATCAAAGATGAAGATTTCAAAAACGTACTAAGTGGCTTGATGACGGAACCATCCACAAGCGAAAGTTCAACCGATGCTTCAACTGAAGCTTCGACAAGTACTTCGACAGATAGTTCAAACTAATTGATCAGTGGAAGAACTAAACAAATACGAACTCAATTAAAATAATCAAAAGAGGTCGGGACAGAAGTGTTCAGCCTCGAGAAATAAGGCGCCATCCACGAAAATTGTTCTTCAAATTTTTGTGGATGGCGCCTTATTTCCGAAGAGATTACTTCTGTTCCCGCCGTTTATTCGGTTTTAGGTGGTACAAGAGGACTAATGTCACAGACACTTTGCGTATTTATGAAAGGTTTTTTTATAGAAATAGAAAATGCTTATTCTTTGATTGCTATAGCCAAAAACAAAGAAGCATCTTGTTTCATGAACAAGTTTTTTCCGTGATGGAATGTTTCAATTGAGAGTGGTTTAAATCCAGCAAGCTTCAATTGTTCTCTTAGCTCCTCGTGGTCAAAACCATTATGGACTTTTGGATGCTGGATCTTTTCGTTCTTATCGAAGTCAACGATATAAAGTTTTCCGCTTGGATGAAGCATTTGCGAAAGTTGTTTTAAAATGACTTTCGTTTCTGGAATATGTAACAAGACTAAAGATAGTAAGATGATGTCGGCTTTCTCTGCCGGCAAATCCTTTGTAGCATCCAATTCAAGTGTTCGTACATTTGCTTGTTTTGCCTCTTTGATTTTTTTATCAGCCATCGCTAGCATTCCTGCGGCTGAATCTATAATGATCACTTCTTTAAAACGTGAGGCAAAGGGTAACGTGACAAGACCAGTTCCCCCACCGTAATCGATCAATTTCTGGTCATGAGTCTGTGCAGAAAATTCTTTTTCAACAGCTGAACGAATCGTAGCAGCTAATTGTATTCGTTCGGGGGTATCATAATGGTTCGCCATTTGGTGGAATATTTCGGACATAAGTGCCCTCCTTTATTTTTCATTCGATTATACCAAAAGAAGTGCGGGTAGTTTATTGATTTATAACGAAAATACCAACATTTACACTAGGGAAATCTCGCTTCGAAAATTCTCACTGTAAAAATGATTGAAAATCAAGTATAATACCATAGGAACAAACTGGAAGGTGAATGAGGACATGGCACAACTATTTTTTAAGTACGGCGCAATGAACAGCGGCAAGACAATCGAGATCTTAAAAGTCGCACATAATTATGAAGAACAAAACAAACCGGTTGTTTTGATGACCAGCGGAATCGATACAAGAGATGGCGTTGGCGTAGTTTCAAGCAGAATCGGGCTGAAACGTGAAGCAATTCCCATTTTTGAAACGACCGATGTATTTGAAGTCATCCAGCAGATGGAACATCCACCATTCTGTGTATTGATCGATGAAGCGCAGTTCTTAACAAAAGAACATGTCTTAGCATTCACGAGAATCGTTGATGAACTCAATATTCCGGTGATGGCGTTCGGATTAAAAAATGATTTTAGAAATGAATTATTTGAAGGATCGAAATATTTATTGCTTTATGCAGACAAAATCGAAGAAATGAAAACGATCTGTTGGTTCTGCCATAAAAAAGCAATGATGAATTTACATTATATAGACGGAACACCGGTGTACGAAGGAGATCAAGTCCAAATTGGTGGCAATGAAGCCTATTATCCCGTATGTCGAAAACACTATTTTCATCCATTGATGATCACAGAAGGAGATTAAGCATGTACGATCAATTACAATCAATCGAAGACCGTTACGAAGAGCTTGGGGAACTACTGAGTGACCCAGAAGTGATTTCAGATACGAAACGTTTCATGCAGCTTTCAAAAGAAGAAGCAAATACACGTGAAACGGTTGAAGTTTATCGTCGCTACAAGGAAGTTGTTCAAGGGATCAAAGATACAGAAGAATTACTCGGCGAAAAGTTAGACGACGAAATGGCAGAGATGGCTAAAGAAGAATTAGCTGATTTGAAAAAAGAAAAAGAAGAACTAGAAGAAAAAATCAAGATTTTGTTACTTCCAAAAGATCCAAACGATGACAAAAACATTATCATGGAGATTCGCGGAGCCGCTGGTGGCGACGAAGCCGCACTATTTGCAGGGGATCTTTTCTCGATGTATCAACGATACGCAGAGAGCCAAGGCTGGAAAACAGAAGTCTTGGAAGCAAGTGTGACAGGGATCGGTGGCTATAAAGAAGTCATCATGATGATCTCAGGTGAAAATGTCTATTCGAAATTAAAATATGAAAGTGGCGCACATCGGGTCCAACGTGTCCCTTCAACAGAATCTCAAGGACGTATCCATACATCAACGGCAACTGTCGTTGTCATGCCTGAAGCAGAAGAAGTAGAGATCGATCTGGCTGACAAGGATATCCGCGTCGATATTTACCACGCTTCTGGAGCCGGTGGACAGCATGTCAATAAGACAGCATCTGCGGTACGTTTGACTCACTTACCAACTGGAATCGTGGTGGCGATGCAAGATGAACGTTCACAATTGAAAAACCGTGAGAAAGCGATGAAAGTCTTACGTGCGCGCGTCTACGACAAGATCCAACAAGAAGCACAAAGCGAATATGATGCGAACCGTAAATCTGCGGTAGGGACTGGGGATCGTTCAGAGCGTATCCGTACGTATAACTTCCCTCAAAATCGCGTGACCGACCACCGTATTGGCTTGACGATCCAAAAATTGGATCAGATTCTAGCAGGAAAACTAGATGAGATCGTCGACGCATTGATCGTGTACGACCAAACATCTAAGTTGGAAGAGATGCAAAATGGATAAAACCTATCGAGAAGTCCTCACACGGGCTTCTTCTTTTTTAGAAGAACAAGGAGTAGAAGGGTATAATATCCAGTTTGTCTTTCTTGAACGAAAGCAGTGGACGAAACTGGATTGGCTCATGCGAATGAATGAACCGATCACAGCCGAGGATCAAGCCATGATCGATGCAGATATGCAACGACTAGTGCAACATTATCCGCCCCACTATTTATTAGGTTATGCTGAATTTTTTGATCACCGCTTGAAAGTCACGGAAGCAACTTTGATTCCTCGTCCAGAAACCGAAGAATTAGTCGCACTGTGTTTGGCAAAAACAAGCGAAGAAACCTTAAATGTCGTGGATATCGGTACAGGAACTGGAGCAATCGCCATCAGCTTGAAAGCTGCTAGAAAAAATTGGCAAGTCTCAGCAATTGATTTATCTTTAGAAGCACTAGCTGTCGCTAAGGAAAATGCAGAACATGAACAAACAACGATCAATTTTTATCATGGTGATACGTTGGAACCTGTCATGGATCAAACCTTTGATGTCATTATTTCTAATCCACCTTATATCAGTCGAGCAGAATGGTCGGTGATGGATCAGAGTGTACGAACCTATGAACCGAAGATGGCATTGTTTGCTGAAGAAGATGGTTTAGCGATCTACCAGAAAATCGCAAAGGAAGCTGCACAAATATTAGCTAGCGATGGACAACTTTTTTTAGAGATTGGTTTCCAACAAGGAGCAGCTGTCAAAGCAATCATGGAGCAAGCCTTTCCGACAAAAAAAGTACGGATCAAAAAAGATATGGCAGGAAATGATCGAATGATTTTTGTTACCAATTAGTTTGTGGATGAAAAAATTTTTTTCTGTTTTTTTATAATAAAAAAACACTGATTTGATAAGGATGAAAACGAATATT
This sequence comes from Enterococcus pernyi, assembly GCF_045371165.1. Taxonomy (NCBI): domain Bacteria; kingdom Bacillati; phylum Bacillota; class Bacilli; order Lactobacillales; family Enterococcaceae; genus Enterococcus; species Enterococcus pernyi. The sequence goes on along the minus strand of NZ_JBIQDM010000004.1, from coordinate 86,736 downwards.
TTAGTTATCAACATGCTTATCCACTATTGACAAACTAGTTATCAACAATTTGTGTATAACTACCTGAAAAAACGGAATAAAACAAGGATTTTGAAAAAAGAGGATGTGGATAGACTGTGGAAACAATTAAATATGATGAAACACAATTGAATGAAGCTGCGAAGGAATTAGCAGTAGGAAATCTAGTGGCTTTTCCAACGGAAACTGTCTATGGATTAGGAGCTAATGCCCTTTTACCGGAGGCTGTCAAACAAGTCTTTACAGTGAAAGGTCGACCACAAGACAACCCATTGATCGTCCATGTCGCCTCCTTCGAACAAGTAAAAGAGTATGTGGACAACTTTCACCCATTAACAGAACAAATTGTGAAAAACTTCTGGCCAGGACCACTGACTTTGATTTTTCACATCAAAAAAGCTAGTTTACCAGGGATTGTCACTGGTGGTTTATCCACAGCTGCTTTTCGCATGCCAGATAACAAGAAAACGTTAGAATTAATCCAATTAGCAGGTGTACCACTTGTCGGGCCAAGTGCCAACACTTCAGGTAAACCGAGTCCAACAACAGCAGACCATGTCTTTCATGATCTAAATGGAAAAATCACAGGAATCATTGACGATGGGGCGACGAGGATCGGTGTGGAATCAACGGTACTTGATCTGAGTGACCCATCTGCACCGCCGATGATCTTACGACCAGGAGCAATCACGAAAGAGCAACTAGAAGCTGTCATTGAAAGTCCAGTGGCGACAGACCGCCATTTGGTCAAAGAATCTGAAACACCAAAATCACCGGGGATGAAATACAAACATTACTCACCTGATACTCGAGTACTAATGGTTGAAAAAAAGGATTGGCCAGAGGCGATCATCTGGACAAAAGAGCAAAAACTACGTACCGGTGTTTTAGCTGGACCAACAATTGCTGATCAGGTACGCAAGGATGTCGCAGCTGTGTATATGTATTACGATAATTCAGTAGAGGCAGCAACGAAAGGGTTGTTTGCGGGGTTACGTGGCTTAGATGATGATCGATTAGCTCTTGATCTGATTCTAGTACAAGTTGCACCTGAAGAAGGGCTAGGTATTGCTTATATGAATCGGTTGAAAAAAGCCGCAGGACAAAATTATTATAAAAAATGAACCAGAAGTGATTGCTGCAAAATCATTCTGTGATACAATCTAGGAAACAAACTAAAATAGCTATTTAAGAAATAATGTTCGTATTCTTAGCTAGTAATGTTTGGTCAACATCAAAAAAAGACAAATAAACTGAACAATCATTTGAAATTTAGAGAAGTTGACACATAAATAAATAAGGAGTTGTTGTTTGTGGTAGACTACAAAACGTTTGACCCTGATTTATGGGCAGCAATCGCAAAAGAAGAGGAAAGACAAGAAAACAATCTGGAGCTGATCGCTTCTGAAAACTTTGTCTCTGAAGCTGTGATGGCGGCACAAGGAAGTATTTTAACGAATAAGTACGCAGAAGGGTATCCAGGACGTCGCTATTATGGTGGGTGTGAATTTGTGGATATCGTTGAAAATCTGGCGATCGACCGTGCCAAAGAATTATTTGGTGCCGATTTTGTCAATGTTCAACCACACTCTGGATCACAAGCCAATACAGCTGCATATCTTGCGTTAGTTGAACCGGGGGATACGATCTTAGGAATGGATCTTTCTGCTGGCGGACATTTGACACATGGCTCTCCAGTCAATTTTAGTGGAAAAACGTACCACTTCGTTGCTTATGGTGTAGATCCGTCAACAGAAGTCATTGATTATAATGTCGTACGCATCTTAGCGAGAAAACATCAACCAAAATTGATCGTAGCAGGAGCAAGTGCCTATGGTCGGACGATCGATTTTGCAAAATTCAGAGAAATCGCGGACGAAGTTGGGGCAAAATTGATGGTCGATATGGCACACATTGCTGGTTTAGTTGCAGCGGGTGTCCATCCAAGCCCAATCCCTTATGCCGATATCACAACAACTACTACTCACAAAACATTACGAGGACCTCGTGGTGGGATGATCTTAACGAACAATGAAGAGCTGGCGAAAAAAATCAATAGCGCAGTCTTCCCAGGCATCCAAGGTGGCCCCTTGGAGCATGTGATTGCCGGAAAAGCTGCTGCATTTAAAGAAGCATTGACTCCTGAATTTAAGGAATATAGCGAACAAGTCATTGCCAATGCAAAAGCTATGGCAAAAGTATTCAATCAATCGATTGGTACCCGAGTGATTTCAGGTGCCACAGATAACCATTTGATTTTGATCGATGTACGTGACTTAGAATTGAACGGAAAAGAAGCAGAAGCGATTTTGGACAGTGTTCATATCACCGTCAATAAAAATTCGATTCCTTTTGAAACACTAAGCCCATTCAAAACAAGCGGTATCCGTATTGGGACACCAGCAATTACGACCCGTGGCTTCCGCGAAGAAGATGCGGCAAAAGTAGCTGAATTGATCGTCAAAGCCTTACAGGCAAAAGATGATGAAGCACAATTAGAAGAAGTGCGTGCAGGCGTCCGTGAATTAACAGAGCAATTTCCATTATATAAAAAATAAATAGTTTATAACTAAGAGTCATCAATAAGAAGGTAAGAGAATAGAAAAAGGTGAGACAACCAGGCATGTAGCTGTTTGGTTGTCTCACCTTTTTTCTGATTTTTCATCTTACTGCTCAGGTCAAAGCGCTTCTTTCACAACTTGGATAAACGGTGTTCGCAAGCCAGCTCCTTCAATATTAAGACAACAATTGAAAAATATGAGAAGCTATTTTCTCAATTGTTGCCTTAATACTTGGAGCTGAACGGCTTGCTCACAACCTAGATAAACGGTGTTCAAGAAGCAACACTTCGGTCATAAGCCAAAAAAATAAAAAATGAAATAGCCATTTTTTATTTTTCTGTCTTATGCCTTAGTGCTGAGCGCTTCTTTCACAACCTCTTTCAATCTGATTTTTTGACTTTTGTCTGGTTGCTCTCTAGTATATGAGGTGTAATTTTATTTGTTGCATTCAATTTAGGGAGGAATCCGTATGACTGATCGAATTTCATTAGAAAAAGAAGCAATTGAGTTTAGTGATGCTAATGCACCGCACCCGCGTATCTATGAATTACCTCCGGAAGAAGGGCGTGATCTTCTAGAAGAAGTTCAAAGTTCTTCTGTGGAAAAATTACCTGTGGATATCGAGGATTTGAAAATGGATACCAATGATTGGGGACAAATCAATGTGCGTTTTATCCGTCCTGAAGGAAATGTAGAAAAATTACCTGTCATATTTTATATACATGGTGCTGGTTGGGTATTTGGAAGTGCCAAGACACATGACAAATTGATTCGAGAATTGGCTGTTCGTACAAATTCGATCGTTATTTTTCCTGAGTATAGTCGTTCGCCAGAAGCAAAATATCCTACTGCCATCGAGCAAAACTACGCGATTTTGCAAAAACTTGCGGAGCTTTCTGAGTCGAAAGGCTTGGATCTTGAGAACTTGACAGTCGCTGGGGATTCCGTAGGTGGGAATATGGCAACGGTGATGACGATCCTTACAAAGCAACGTCAAGGATTACCAATCAAAAAACAATTACTATATTATCCTGTAACTGATGCAAATTTCGATACAGGTTCTTATAACCAATTCGCAGAGAATTACTTCTTAACAAAAGAAGGGATGCAATGGTTCTGGGATCAGTATACGACAGATGAAAAGAAACGAGCAGAAATCACTGCCTCACCTCTACGTGCAAGTAAAGAAGAATTGACAGGTTTACCACCTGCAATGATCTTGACTGGTGAAGCGGACGTGTTAAGAGATGAAGGAGAAGCATACGCTAGAAAACTTCGTGAAGCTGGTGTGGAAGTTACGCAAGTACGTTTCCAAGGGATCATCCATGATTTTGTCATGGTAAATGCGATGGACCAAACCAATGCGACACGAGCAGCAATGACTCTTTCCACAGAATGGCTAAAAAACTAGTTGTTTTTTGTCATCTTTATCCATTAATAAATTAGAAAAATAACAAAAAACGTCTGATTTTCAGGCGTTTTTGTTATTTTTTGCTGATTTTAAAAAGAACACCGCTTTGTTTTTTTATTTCTTTGATTTTCTTTAGGAAAATGACGGTTTAGACTAGTCAAGTCAGTGATTTTGTTTTACAATTAAAAAGAAACGAGAGAAAAAGGAGACAAAAAAATGGGCAAATTTCAAGTAATCGACCATCCATTGATCCAACACAAATTAACGATTATTCGCGACAAAAATTGTGGTACAAAAGTTTTCCGTGAGGTTGTTGATGAAATCGCTATGCTGATGGCATATGAAGTATCACGTGATATGCCACTTGAAGACATTGTCATCGAAACACCAATCACAGAAACAACACAAAAAACATTGTCTGGTAAAAAAGTAGCCATTATCCCAATCTTGCGCGCAGGTATTGGAATGGTTGACGGAATCTTAGAATTGATCCCAGCAGCTAAAGTCGGCCACATCGGATTATACAGAGATGAAGAAACATTGGCACCGCACGAGTATTTCGTTAAATTACCGGAAGATATCGACGCACGTCAATTATTCGTAGTTGATCCAATGTTAGCGACAGGTGGCTCAGCGATCATGGCGATCGATGCTCTGAAAGCACGTGGCGCTTCAAACATTAAATTTGTTTGCCTTGTTGCAGCTCCAGAAGGTGTTAAAGCCTTACAAGAAGCACATCCAGATATTGATATCTATACTGCTTCATTAGATGAAAAATTAAACGACAAAGGCTATATCGTTCCTGGTCTAGGCGATGCTGGCGACCGTTTATTTGGTACTAAATAGGAAAAATCAGCTATACAAAAAATCTGGGATTTTCCCAGATTTTTTTTTATTTCATTCAGTCAAAATAAAAACCATCCACTTGATGGATGGTTGAAAAAACTAAATCTTACTCATATCTTTGTAATTGATAATGACGACGCCTTTACTTTGGGCCATCAAATCGGTATTCTCATTAGTTTCATCAATTGCAACAACAGCAGAGTTTTTCAATTGCTTGGAAATCGTTCCGGTTTGCGTTTTTCCGTGAATCATAAAGGTAACATGTGTATCAGTGGTAAATTTTTCTCCAAATTCTGACGGTTCGACCTTTGTTTCAAATTTTCCAAAAGTTGCCATTTTCATAAAACCTGCCTTTCATCTATAATTATAGCACATTTTTTGAAAAAAATCATGAAAGTAGAAAAATCTTCCACATTACCCCTTTACATTTCTTAACATAACGACTATAATTTCTCTTGGAAACGCCAGCTTAGCTCAGTTGGTAGAGCAACGCACTCGTAACGCGTAGGTCGTAGGTTCGATCCCTATAGCTGGCATACGATAAAAGCAGACATATCAAGGTTTTTACGCCTTCGATATGACTGCTTTTTGTTTTTTTGAAAAGTGAATGACTAAAAATGCCTACTTACAATAATTTTATTCCAATTGTTCATTTTGATTGATGAGACACGAAAATAAAAAATTTTACTTGCATTTTCGAATTATTTTAAACGAATTTTAATCATAGGTCAAAAAGTTTTTTAATATTCTATTAGTTGCCATTTCATAGGCATATAATCGTATTCTATTCATGCAATTAACACTAATTAAGTGGTTATGTTTAACCTACATTTTATTTTTATGTGTTTTTTTTAAGGTTGACACATGTGAGCTTTAAGAATATACTCTAAACGAATTGAATATTTCTTCGGGGCAGGGTGTAATTCCCGACCGACGGTGACGAGTTTACTCGAAGTCCGTGAACCACATTTTTGTGGTTGAGCTAGTGAAAATCTGGCACCGACAGTTAAAGTCTGGATGGGAGAAGAAAAATCGACTGAAGATCGGTTTTATTTGTATTAAAATCGATTATCTTTAAGTTTATTTAGTTATGCCCTGTGATTAAATTCGCAGGGCATTTTTTGTTGAAAGGGGGAATTGATATGCACCAGTCTTTCATGTTAGCTGCGATTGAAGAGGCAAGAAAAGGAAAGGGAAAGACCTTTACCAATCCATTAGTTGGAGCTGCGATTGTTAAAGAAGGAAAGCTACTCTCACTAGGTGCGCATTTACATTATGGTGAGGCTCACGCTGAAGTAAATGCTATTCAAAATTGTGGTTCCCCCGAAGAACTGTTTGATTCAACTTTATATGTTACTTTAGAACCTTGTAACCACCAAGGAAAACAGCCACCTTGTACGCAAGCCATTGTCCAGTCTGGTATCACAACGGTAGTCATAGGCCAACTTGATCCAAATCCTTTAGTAGCAGGAAAAGGCAGAAAATTTTTACAAAAGCATGGAATCAAAGTAATTGTAGGCGTAGAAGAAGAGAAATGTAGAGCATTGAATCCTTTTTATAACCATTTTTTTGAAATGGATCGTCCCTACATCACGTTAAAACAAGCTGTTACACTAGATGGGAAAATTTCTATACAGAAAGATTCTAGGTACTCAATAACAGGCTCAGAGGCAATCTCAAGAGTTCGCAAAGAGCGAGGAGAATATCAAGGAATCGTGGTAGGGAGCGAAACCGTTCTAATTGATGACCCTCGTTTGTTACCTGATGTTGAAACTATCTTCCCGCCAGTACGCATTGTTTTGGATCGTAGAGGACGGATACTTAAAAGCCCTAAACTCGATCTTTTTCAAACGACAACAAGTCCGGTCTGGATATTTACGGAAAATCCTAAGCTAGAGGAACTATTTTCCCATGTAACCATTTTTTATACACCTAAGTTTTCTTTTCCATTCTTTATTGAGACCATGAGAAAGAAAGGTATTCAGTCGTTGTATATAGAAGGTGGAGCGAAAATCCATGATGTTTTTTTAGCAGAAAGTCTCTGGGATGAAGTCATCAGTTATATTGCACCCAAACTTTTTGGTGGAAAAAGTCCGATGTCTTTTCATAGTGAACGTTTAGTTTCTAAAGATCAACAATTAGAATTTTTGGAAGTTGAACAGCTTGGAGAAGACATTCGAGTTAGGGGGAAACGAAAGCAATGTTCACAGGATTAATCATTGAACAAGGAACAGTCAAAGAAATTCGACGAAAGCAACAAATGATCCAACTCACTTTTCAAACTTCCAATAGTGTCCTACGTGATTACAAAATTGGAGATAGTATGGCAGTCAATGGGGTATGTTTAACTGCTATTGAGGTTTCAAGTACTTTTTTTAGAGCTGAAATAATGCCTGAAACCTTTAAAAGGACCACTTTCTCCACCTTAAAAGTTGGAGATAGGGTAAATTTAGAACGAGCAGTTTCCATGACACAACGCTTTGAAGGCCATTTTGTTTCGGGACATATTGATACTGTTACAAGATTGATCAAAAAAATAGAGAATCAAAACGCATTAGTTTTGACATTTGCTTACCCAACCAAATATGAAGGTGAAATCATTCCACAAGGATCAATTGCAATTAATGGAGTAAGTTTAACAGTTACGGATACAACAGCAGCAAGCTTTTCAGTTAGTCTGATTCCACATTCCAAATCTTTGACAAATCTAGGGAATTTAGGTGTAGGACATCTTGTGAATATAGAAACGGATATCGTTGGAAAATATGTAAAGGCACAGAGAAAAAAATTTGAGAGGTACAAGGAGAAGGACTTACTATGAGTAATATTACTGAAGCAATAAAGACTTTGAAAAAGGGCGGTCTAATCATTGTAGCTGATGATGAAGATAGAGAATCAGAAGGAGATTTAGTTGGTTTAGCCGAATATGTGACACCTGAGGCGGTTAATTTCATGATTAAATTTGGTCGAGGATTAATATGTGCGCCAATATCTAAGAAGATTGCGCAACACTTATCTTTAGAAGAAATGACAACTCATAATACTGATGCGTTTGGTACAGCTTTTACGATTAGTGTGGATCATAAACATACGAAAACTGGTATTTCAGCATTTGATCGAGCTACTTCCATTAAAGCATTGGCTGATCCTCATTCGAAATCAAGTGATTTTCTTAGACCAGGACATATTTTTCCTTTGATTAGTGTAGATGGTGGAACGCTTATACGTCGAGGACACACCGAAGCTGCAATTGATTTGGCCAAATTAGCTAATAGTATGGAGGCCGCTTATATTTGTGAGATCCTGAAAGAGGACGGGACGATGGCAAGGATGAAAGATCTGACACGTTTATCTAAAGAATGGCAATTACCCTTGATCACTATTGAAGAGTTGGTAAATTTTTTAGAAGAAAGTAGTCATATAACAGTAAATTTACCGACAGATTATGGTGATTTCAAATTGACTATTTATGAAGATGGAGAAAAGCTGGAGCATTTATTGCTAACAAAAGGAGATATTCAAAATAGTCAGTCTCCTACATTAGTCCGTGTTCATTCAGAATGTTTAACTGGTGATGTCTTTGGTTCTCATCGTTGCGATTGTGGTGAACAGTTACATGAAGCAATGAGAATGATTGCAGAAGAGGGGACTGGAGCTATTCTTTATCTTCGCCAAGAAGGTCGTGGAATTGGATTGAGAAATAAGTTAAAAGCTTATCAATTGCAAGAACAAGGGTTTGATACTTATGAAGCAAATATTGAATTGGGCTTTGCTCCGGATGAACGGGATTATCACTTTGCAGCAGACATTTTAAAATCAATTGGTGCAACTTCTATTCGGTTACTTACAAACAATCCTGATAAAGTAACAGAGTTACAAAAAGATGGAATTACGATTGTAGAAAGAGTACCCATTGAAACCTTTCCACAAAAGGAAAACCAAGCCTATTTAAAAACAAAAAAAGATAAGTTCAATCATTATTTATCAGTATAAAAATAAAGGAGTGAAGACATGACGATTTATGAGGGAAATTATTCTACAAAGGATCTTCGAATAGGGATAGTAGTCGCGCGATTTAATGAATTTATCAATCAAAAATTGTTACAAGGAGCGTTGGATAATTTAAAAAGACATGGCGTTAAAGAAGAACAAATTGATATATATTGGGTACCGGGAGCTTTTGAAATTCCTTTTATTACCAAAAAACTCAGCAAAAAGGATAGTTATGATGGGTTGATTACGTTGGGGACAGTGATCAGAGGCGCAACTACTCATTATGAATTAGTTTCCAATGAGGTAGCAAAAGGTGTCGCACATATTAACCTAGAATCCAATATTCCCGTGATGTTCGGTGTATTAACCACAGAATCCATTGAGCAAGCAATTGAAAGAGCAGGTACGAAAGCAGGAAATAAAGGTAGTGAAGCTGCTCAAGGGTTAATTGAGATGATTTCTCTTTCACAACAAATTTAAGAATTATTATTTTTTTAAATATGATGATTTTACTGCGGATATACTAACCTTAGATTCAAATCAGTTATGAGGGGGAAATAATCATTAGTCATCTATTTTTGTTGATGATTCATTTCACTATTCTTAGCAATTGTAGTGTCAATTCCCTTTACAAGTAACGTGTAGGTTTGATTCCTATAGTTGGCACACTAGATAAACACCGTCATATAAAGGTTTATACCTATATATTGACGGTGTATTTTGTGTTTTATACTGTTGCTTTGAATATTGCTGCTTTTTCAAATGATACTAAAGGAGAAAAATGAATTTCAATATCACCTGTTTGATTTAAACCAAAATGGGCTATAACGTCCATCTGTTTTCCTGGTGCAACAGACCCCAAGGTATTTTCATTCGCATAGCTTTCAGATTTTTTATCGTCCGATCCATACACTTCCACATCGGCACCTACAGGAATGTCTGAGTCACTTTCATTTTTTACAGTATAATTGATTTTGACTACGTTTGCTGGTTGTTCATCTTCAAATTGATTTCTTTCGTCAGTTAGTTCAACACTATTGAGAGTGTATGAAGCATCCCCGACTTTAACAGTATCCCCAATTTTATAGAATTCAATAGCGTTACTCGATGATTGAGTAGTTTTAGTTGTTTCAGTTTGATTTTGTGAGGATATCTTTTCTCCACCATTTTTATTATTACTTTCACCTAATGAACCGCCAATAATTGCGATAATAATTACTGCTAGTACCCAGAACCAAACTTTTTTATAGAAAGGTTTAGTTACTTTATACATCTTTCCATCTTGTCCCATTACTTTTTTTGCCATTTTACAATTCCTCATTTCTTGTTATAATATACTTTGTTATTTCAGAGACAAGTAATTAGTCCGTGTTGCAGCACGGACTTTTTCGTATATTAGTTGTTTTCTTTCTATACATATATAATATTTAAAAGTTCCGTAATGTTACAATATTTTACTCAACACATTTTTCATATTGCTGATATATTTCATGATTTCCCTTGGAAGATATGTCATTTGGGTCTCGTAATATCTCAGCATCGACGTCGAAAGTTTAAATGTAAGATTATTAAAATCATGATTTTTAAAAATATGTTTGAGTGATAGAAATTCCCACTGTTTCATGAAGCTAATGTGATAAAAAACCATTATAATAATATCAAATATTTTTAAATATGTAAAAAAATATTTGTTTTTTTATGTGTATCTAAAATAAGAAAAAATTACCTTAAAAAAACGTTTATTTTTTATATTAATGTTATATATTTTGATTCATTTTTAAGAAAACGCTATCAAAAACATCCTGACACTGTTACACTTTAACTAAATGAGTGAAAGGAAGTGGACAGCAATGGATTTAGTGATTGCAAAAGATTATGAAACGCTTAGTGAAGTGACAGCGGGGATCGTCTTGGAAAAAATGTTGAAGAAAAAACGAGTGAATTTGTCTTTGACGACAGGAAATTCGCCTAAGATGGCGTACGAGATTTTAGTGGAGACGCTTAGTAAATTACAGATGGATACATCGATGATCCATTATTATAATTTTGATGAAGTGGCATTAAAGGACAAGCAGTATGGTCTGACTATGTCAGGACTGAAAGAAGCCCTTTATGATCCTATAGGGGTCGCTACTGAAAATATCCATGAACTGACTATTGATAATTATCAAGATGTGGATAAACGAATGGCGCAAGCGGGTGGATTGGATCTAGTCTTGATGGGGCTTGGTGAAGATGGTCATTTTTGTGGAAACATGCCTGGATATACGGATTTTAGTAAGGAGACTTATAGCATTCCAGTCATTCCAGGAGATCAGATGTATGAATCGTTAAAAGAACATCTGGGAGAAGAACCTGGTGATTACTTTGTGACATTTGGGCCAAAGACGGTCATGGCAGCGAAACAGTTAGTATTGATCGTTAACGGGGAGCATAAAGCAGAGATCATCAAACAAGTGATCGAAGGACCAGTAACAGAGCAGATTCCTGCATCGATCTTGATGACTCATCCCGATATCACAGTGATTTTAGATGAAGCAGCTGCAAAATTATTAAAATAAATAGTCATATCAATGGATTGTTTCAAAGAACAACACAGAATCCACGAAAATCATATTACCGATTTTTGTGGATTTTTTTGCATGTCTGAATTTAACTGTAGACTCGTTTTCCATCGTATTCTCCGGTAGAATAGATAAGAAAACAGACTATATCGTTCATTGGCGAAAAACTGCCAGAATAGGAGAAAGAGATGAATCAGTTTTATAAGAGAATCCAATATAAATTTTCTGAATTAAATCAAGTGGAAAAAAATATCTTAGATTATTGTTTGCATCAATCAAGAAAAGTTTCCTCCATGACAGCCGAAGAATTAGCGAGTGAAACATTTTCCAGCCAATCGACTATTACTCGAATGGCAAAAAAGCTTGGCTTTAAAGGATTTCAAGAATTTAAGTTTGCCCTTAAAAGTTACCGGTCATTAGAAGAAACGAGTGGTTCTACTGATGTGTCGGATGAATTCAAACCATTGATCAATGAAATCCTTCGTCAGTTTACAGAGACGTTAGAAAAAATCGAGCCGAAACAAATCGATCGCGCAGTCAATATGATTAAAGAAGCACAACGTATTGAACTGTTTGCTGTAGGGCAAAGTATTCCGGTCGCTGTTTCCCTGAATCGAAAATTGCATTTTCTTGGTAAAAATGTGGGGCATTCAACCGATTGGGACGAATTGCTAGCAGTGAGTAAACAACTAGGAGAAGGAGATCTTGCTATTTTTATTAGTCATAGTGGGGAAACATTAGGAATGCTCGATTATGCTAAACGACTAAAGGAGCGAAATGTTCCTCTGCTGTCTTTTATTGGTCAACCGACAAGTTCTTTAGAAGAATTGTCGACGGTCGCATTTATTGCAGAAATGTTGACGATCTATCATCAGAATATTGATTTGAGTCCAAGAGTTTCAATGGATATCTTGTTAGATATTTTGATGATCCATTATGCGAAACAAGTCATTTCTCAGAATGGAGATTCTAATTTATGAATGCCCATTCTACATGGACAGGAAGTATTGCAACCGCCTTTGTCATCGCTTACATTTTAAGGGTAAGAAATAGAGTAAGGGGGAAAAGGGATGCAAAAAGGGAAGAAAGCAAGTTGGATGGAGATTTTTCAAGGGTTAGGCAAAACGTTCATGTTACCAGTCGCACTGTTAGCTTTCATGGGATTGTTCTTAGGGATTGGGAGTGCGTTCTCCGCTGAATCAGCAATTACTGCTTTTCCATTTTTAGGTGCTGCTTGGTTACAGGTGATGTTTCGCTTTATGTCGACGATTGGTGGCTTTGCTTTTAGCTATTTACCTGTGATGTTTGCCATGGCGATTCCTTTAGGCTTAGCACGTAAAGAAAAAGGCGTGGCTGCTTTTTCTGGGTTTAGTGGATATGTAGTGATGCAATTATCGATCAATTTTTATTTGCAAGAAACGAATCAATTGGCAGCAAGTGAACAATTACGTGAAGCTGGTCAAGAAATGGTTTTTGGTATCCAAACATTATCTATGGGTGTTCTGGGAGGGATCATTGTCGGGCTAATCGTTTATCAGCTCCATACGCGATTTTATCAATTCCAATTACCAGATAGTTTTGCCTTCTTTTCAGGGACACGTTTTGTACCCATCATTACTTCAGTAACTTTAGCAATTGTTGGCGTGTTGATTCCGATGGTTTGGCCACTTTTTGCCATGTTGATCACTGGGATCGGAAATTTGATCCAACGCTCTGGTGCATTTGGCCCGTTCTTATTCGGTTCTGGAGAACGACTCTTATTGCCATTTGGCTTACATCATATTTTAGTATCGATGATCCGGTTTACAGAAGCTGGAGGAAGTCAGGTCATCAATGGGCAAGAAGTCTTTGGCGCACTAAATATTTTTTATAATGAATTGCAACAAGGATTGGCGATTTCACCGAGCGCCACTGCTTTTCTTTCACAAGGGAAAATGCCGACATTCATGTTTGGCCTTCCCGCAGCGGCTTTAGCGATGTATCAAACCGCAAAGCTAGAGAATCGTGCAAAAATCAAGGGATTATTGATTTCAGGTGTGATTGCTACTTTTGTAACAGGAATTACTGAACCAATCGAATTTCTCTTCTTATTTGTCAGTCCTCTCTTATGGGGATTCCATGTGTTGATGACTGGTGCCGGATTTATGGTCATGAGTTTGTTGGGCGTAACGATCGGGAATACCGATGGCGGAATCCTAGATTTTATTATTTTTGGGGTCATGCAAGGCACTTATACTAAATGGTGGTTGGTTTTAGTTGTGGGGGCTTGTTGGTTTGGTATCTATTACTTTACATTTAAAACAGTGATTTTACGCAAAAACTTAAAGACTCCTGGACGTGAAGAAATGACTGCTGAGACAGAATATACAGACGAAGAAGTAACATATAAAGGAAAAGGCACAGTTGATGCACGAGGAATCTTGGCTGCTTTAGGTGGTGCTGAAAATATCACTTCTTTAGATAATTGCATCACACGTCTAAGGTTAGTGGTGAATGACGGATCGATCGTTGATGATGACCGACTGAAAAAATTAGGTGCATTAGGCGTGGTTCATTTGGATGATACGAATGTACAAGTCATTATAGGAACAAAAGTGACGACTGTTAGAAATCAACTGGACGACATCTTGTCGTTCTGAAATCGGGAGAGTGTAGAAGATGTCTTTCAATGAACAAATCGATCGTAAAGGGACGTATTGTACGCAATGGGATTATATTGAAGACCGCTTCGGTAAAAATGATCTCTTGCCATTTACGATTTCTGATACAGATTTTAAAGTACCAACAGGCGTCGAAGCTGCGCTCCAAGAAAGGTTAAGACATCCAATTTTTGGCTATACTCGTTGGAATCACACAGATTTCAAATCAGCAGTCACTCACTGGTACAAAGAACGTTTTGGACACCAGATCGACGAGGACTGGTTGGTTTACAGTCCTTCCGTCATCTATAGCATCAAGCAACTGATTTGTTTATTAAGCGAATCGGGAGAAGGTGTGATTATCCAAACGCCTGCTTATGATGCCTTTTATAAACTGATTGCTGGGAATGGCCGCAAACTGGTAAGCAATGAATTGATTTATCAAGAAGGTGCCTATAAATTGGATTTTGAGGACTTGAGGCGCCAATTTGAGCAACCGGAGAATAAAATTTTGTTATTGTGTAGTCCCCACAATCCAACAGGTAGAGTGTGGACCAAAAAAGAATTAGTGAACATCATCGAGCTTGCTCAAAAAAACGAGGTGTTCATTATTTCGGATGAGATCCACATGGATATTCTCAGAAAGGGACAACACCATCAACCACTGACAGAATTGATTCAAAAAAATGTCGCAGTCGTCACATCAGGAAGTAAAACATTTAATTTTCCTGGATTGATTTTTTCTTACGGATTGATTCCAGATTCGTCCTTGCGCCAGCGGTTTTTACAACAGATGAAAGAAGCTGATGGCCTCGGTTCCACGAGTGTTTTTGGATTAGTTACTACGATTTCGGCGTATGAAAAAGAAAACAACTGGGTCAGTGAACTCAATCAGTACATTGATGATAATATTGCTTTTGTCACTGCGTACCTTAAAAAACATCATCCGAAAATCATCGTGACCAAAAGCGAAGCCACCTACTTGATGTGGCTCGATTGTGCCCGACTCCCATTCACTATGGAAGAACTTCAGCAACGAATGATCGAACGAGGCAAGGTTGCGATCATGTCAGGCGAAGTATATGGGAAAGCTAGTCACAATTTTTTGCGATTGAACGTGGGATGCCCACGTAAGAAATTGGAAGAAGGATTGAGGCGATTGACGGAGAGTTTGGGGTAGATAGGATAGTAACAAATACAAATAAATGGAACTTAGTATAATAAACGAGATAAAAAGTTAAAGGTAAGCGGGTATCTGGCTTATGTTTAGAAGTTCACGCGAATAGCTTATATGTATAGGTTCAAGAAGTTGAAAAAATATGGAGAAAGTGCGTTTCCTGAAAAAAGGAGCGCACTTTTTGCCATCCATGATGAAATAAAGAAACTAGAACAAGGAAGTCGTTAAACTAGATTTATAAAAAAATTCAGGACTTCTTGAACCCAAACGAGAAGTCCTGTTTCTATTCTTAAAAGAACATAAATGAAGGGCTTGCCAAGCATTGGTCGTTTCAAGCAATAGAATTGGCTAGGAGAGATCATCTACATTCTTCTGAAAGAAGTCCATTCTTTTAATTAACCGTTTATTCGGTTTAGGTGGTGCAAGAGAATTAATTTCCCAGACACGTTTCTTCGTTAATATGCATTTAATAAGTAGGTACTTTTTAATTTTGTCTCGGCTTATTAGGTCAGTTCTGATCACTTTGCTGAGTCCTTTTTTTTGTTGGATAAAGAAAAAATAGGTCATTCAGATACGTAAAAATTAAATAATAAATCTTGAGGATAGTTCCCCCAGCGATCGCCGAAGATAGTCAAACCACCAGCATTTTCAGCAGTAGCAGGCGCAGCGATTTTAAAGGTGAAAAAGTCACTATGGTCTAAGTCGATTTCATTAAGGTTGTGATCTGTTAATTTCTCTCCATCGAGGGAAGTGTCATAGCGATTGATGCGTAAATGCTTAAGTAATCCATATTGACTAAATTCATCGATCCACCATTTTGGAGTCAAGGAACCTCTAACATCTGAAAAGTTCCCTGGAATGGTGTATTTACCAATGCAGTGGTTGTTTAAGTAAAATGAAAGATCACTTGGCCAATAGTTATTAGAGATTGGGAACTCAGAAGCGATTTCCATGCTGATTTCCAATAACTCGATTTTTTCACCAGTTTTCAAAGGATTTGGAATTTTGTATTCTAGAAACCCATTATTTAGCCAGATGATGCTCGCATCAACACGATCTTGGTCAAGAAAAGACTTAGGGTCGTCTAATGCGCCAATCAATCGATCTTTCGTCGCCATACCGCAGGAAGGCTTAGCTTCAAAATCGGTAAAGTGACCTATTTTCACTGATTGGGAGGTTAAATTCATTTGCGGAAACACTTTTGCGGGGAAATTGATATTGATGAAATCAGTTTTTAGAGATAAGTATTTTTTCTTCCAGTCTTGCCCCGATCCTTTTTCTGTTTTGATCAACTGTGCTTGTTCAAGTTTTCGGATGTGCTTTGTCATCAAAGCATTGCTGATCGCTAATTTTTGCCCAATTTCACTGATGCTTTTCTTACTATCTCCTAATTCTCTTAAAATTGCTAAGCGAGTTTCATTTGCGAGTGCTTCGTAGATCGGTAAAGATGCTTTCGTTAAATCCAATTCCATAGCTATCACCTCGTTATACTAATTAGTTTAATGAAAATATGGATTAATTATATCACATGCTTTTAAATTTACAAAATTGCAAAATGATGGAATTTACCGTAATAAGCTTGTTAAAATAATATTGACAGCGATTTATTTTTATAGTAACTTTACGG
Organism: Enterococcus pernyi; assembly: GCF_045371165.1. Classification (NCBI taxonomy): domain Bacteria; kingdom Bacillati; phylum Bacillota; class Bacilli; order Lactobacillales; family Enterococcaceae; genus Enterococcus; species Enterococcus pernyi. The sequence continues at coordinate 69,900 of NZ_JBIQDM010000004.1, read as the reverse complement.
TGTAAACATTGGTGGACGATAGTCTAACAATTATGTTTATTGATAATCAGGTATCATTTTACTTTTTAGTTAAATAAAAGGGGTGTGGAAATTGAAAGTAAAAAAATTAATTGTTTTAGTTGGAACAAGCTTATTATGTACGGTGTTTTTAGCTGCTTGTGGTGGAAGTAATAGTTCAAGCAATGATTCGGAAATTTTGCTTTGGTCTTCGACGACGGGACCGGACGGTGAAAAAATCCAAAAAACGGTTGATCAATACAATAAAACAAATCCAGACTTTAAAGTAAAGTTAGTTAGTATGCAAGGTGACACCTTTACTTCGAAGTTGACGACTGCTGGAAAATCTGGCAAAGGCGTCCCAGATTTAGCTTTGATTGCATCGGAAGCTTTACCCACGTATAAGAACCAAGAGATGCTTGAGACTTGGGATGACATGATTGAAGGAACTGAATTGACACGTGGAAATTATGTAGAAGCTGCTTGGGATACTGGTGTGGTGGAGGATAGTCAATATGGGATTCCAGCAACGATGGGTTCGTGGGTGATGTATTACAACCAAGATTTGGTGGATAAATATGTTCCAGGAGCATTGGATGATGGCGTAGTGACATATGAAGAAATCAGACAGGCTGGGGAAAAAGCAAAAGCAGATGGTATTTATAGTTTTGGCTATACATGGGGCATGCAAAATTATTCTAATCTTTACCAGCAAATGGGTGGAGAATGGCAAGATGCACAAGGAAACATCGCTATCGATAATGATATTTCTTACAATGCCGTTCAAGAGTTTAAAACGCTATATGATGCCGGCTATATGGTCCCAGATGGCGAAGATGCAAACAAACTTTTTGCAAACCAACAGCTGATTTTTCTTCCAGAAGGAACATGGATGTTAAGTAATATGGAAGGAATAAGTGACTTCACTTGGGGTCAGACATTTACGCCGCAATGGGATGCTGGACATATCGTTCAAGGTTCAGGCGTCGATCAGTTTGCGATGCTTAAAACGAGCCAAGAACGTTCGGATGAAAAGAAAAGTGGTATGATCGACTTTCTCACTTGGTTACAAGCAAACCAACTAGAGTGGGTCAAATCTGGCGCAAATCCAACTTCCTTAGCAATGTTAGACAATGAAGAATATGTGGAGATGCCACAATCATTCTTGTTGAAAACAGAAAAAGGACAAGCGGCAATTTCTGTCAACACGGTTGATGGCTTATCTTACATTTTTAGTGAATATGATAATCGTTCATGGGATATGATCACAGGAAAAGCAGATATCCAAACAACTTTTGGTGAGATCCAAAAAGTCGTAGAAGAAAAGATGAAATAATATCCTCACTTGGAGACTGTGGCAGAAGGAAGAGTGACCGTAAAAAGAATTCAGTCGGTTTTTTGATGGCTAGGAATTCCGATGGGTAGGCTAATTTGCTGTCACAGTCGTTTCTTGTTGAAGGGTTGACTAGAAATACAGAGAAGGATGTGTATTGATGAAAAAAAGATTAAATGCCTGGCCAGTCGTTTTTATTGGTCCGCATATGCTCCTTTTTCTTTTATTCTTTTTAGTTCCGGCAGTTATTGGGATTTATGTTTCTTTTACTGAATGGGATTTGTTCAGTACGCCGATTTTTATCGGATTTGATAATTTTAAAACAATTTTATTTGATCAAGACTCGTTATATCATACGCAATTTTTTAATGGAATGAAAAATACGCTGTTTTTTGCGGCAATCTCAGTTCCACTATGTATCGCGATCCCTTTATTATTAGCAGTTGCGTTGTCTACTAAACCAAAATTGATGCGTTTTTTTCAATCGATTCTTTATTTACCTACATTATTTGCAATCTCTGCGGTCATGATCATTTGGGGATTTCTTTTGAGTAAATCATTTGGACCAATCAAAGAAGTATTCGGCATCGATATCAATTTTGTGGGCACTCAACCATGGGCTTGGATCGCTATTTTGATTGTGACGATTTGGTGGACATTAGGTGGGAATCTGATTATTTATGTGGCTGCATTACATGGCGTCTCAAAAGAACAGTTAGAAGCAGCGGAATTAGATGGTGCGAATAGTGTTACTAAATTTTTCCGTATTTCTTTACCTAGTATTCGCAACCAACTCATCTTTACAACGGTCATGACGACCATCGCTCAGTTTAATATCTATGGTCAGCCACTAATGTTGACGGGAGGCGGACCCAATAATTCCACTCGGGTGTTGATGATGTATATCCAAGAAAATGCCTTTGGTAGTAGCACCTCGGTTGCAGGCATTTCTTCAGCGATGGCCATTCTATTAGGTTTTGTGATCATGGCAGTTTCGATTGTGCAATTTCTGGTCATCAAAAAAATGGAAAGATAGGAGGGAAGAAGATGCGAGAAAACAAACTAGGGAAAAGGATTGCCTTTATTTTACTAGCAATCGTGTGCGTCATTTGGATCTTTCCTTTGATATGGGCGATTTTCACCTCATTTAAATTAGAGGCAGAGATTCAAAAGGTTGGGTTCAGTTTGATTCCACAAGATTGGACACTTGCTAACTTTTTGAGCTTGTTACAGGGCAATGATTCTTCTCCTGTGTTCCGCTGGTTTGTGAATTCCATGATTATTTCAACTTCACATACCCTATTAGTTATGGTGATCGTCTCGTTTGCGGCCTATGGCTATACACGACTCACTTTTAAGGGAAGAGATGTTATTTTTGCTTTATTGTTAGGAACCATGATGTTTCCCGGAGTGGTCAATTTGATCCCGAACTTCAAAATCGTTGATACTCTAGGTTGGACAAATACATTTCTAGCAGTCATCGTACCTGGAGCAGCAGGTGTTTATAACATTTTCCTCGTTCGACAGTTCATTTTAGGAATTCCCAAAGAATTGGATGAATCGGCTGTGATCGATGGGGCAAATGAGTTTCAAATTTTTTATTATATCATTTTACCGCTGATCAAACCTGTATTGACTGTGGTTGCATTGTTTAGTTTTACTGGCTCATGGAATGACTTCTTGTGGCCATCGATCGTGATCAACGATATTGATAAATTACCGATCACACCGGGGCTGCAATTGCTGCAAGGTCAATACATGACCTATCCAGGAATTGGAACTGCTGGTGCAATCTTGGCTTTGATCCCTACCTTTTTATTGTATTTGGTGGCGCAAAAGAGCTTTATGGCGTCGATGTCGTTGCAAAGTGGTATAAAATAATTTGTTTTTTGGAGGAAATATGATTAGAGAAGAATACCCGAGACCGCAATTTGAGAGAGGGAATTGGTTAAGCCTAAATGGTGAATGGCAATTTGCCTTTGATGACCAAAATCTTGGTTTGAAAGAAAAGTGGTACACAAATGAAGCAAATTATGCTTACAAGATCAATGTTCCTTTTGTCTATCAAAGTGCATTAAGTGGCATTGATCAGCGAGAAGTTCATGATGTTGTATGGTATTATCGGACCTTCAATGTACAGGTTCCTGAAGAAAGCCGTGTCCTTTTACATTTTGGTGCAGTGGACTATGAGGCCGATGTATTTGTCAACGGACATCATGTGAAAAATCATTGCGGAGGGCACACCTCTTTTGATATTGACATTACGGATGCTCTTGTGACGGGAGAAGAGCAGATACTAAGTGTGCGAGCATTCGATCCGCATTTTGATGAAAGCATTCCACGTGGGAAACAATTTTGGGAAGAAGAATCAGCAGGGATCTGGTACACAAACTCAACGGGGATCTGGCAGCCGGTCTGGCTAGAAGTAGTTGCTGCGACCCACTTGCATCAAGTGAAATTTACTAGTGATTTTGATGCTGGCGCCGTGATGATCGATGTTGAATTGAATCAGTTAAAGCCACAATTAGTGTTAGAGTATCAAATCTATTTTAAAGGTGCTTTAGTCATCAGTGGGGCTGCAGAGTTTGTGACTTCTAAGTTAAGTTTTGCAGTCGATATTTTTCAACAACAAATTTTCCGGACCAATTTTCATCACGAAGGCTGGTCTTGGACACCCGAAAATCCGCAATTATTCGATGTGGAATTGACTCTTAAGGAAGCGGGAAATGCAATCGATCAATTAAAAAGTTATTTTGGTATGCGTAAAATACAGACAGCAAATGGCATGATCTACTTAAACAACAAACCTTACTATCAGAAGTTGGTTCTTGATCAAGGCTATTGGCCTAATGGCTTGTTGACTGCCCCTACGGATGAAGCATTTAAACAAGATATCTTATTAGCAAAAGAAATGGGGTTTAACGGTTGTCGTAAACACCAAAAAACAGAAGACCCGCGCTTTTTATACTGGGCAGATAAATTGGGATTTCTGGTTTGGGGCGAGTGTGCAGCACCGGCGATCTATACCGACCTTTCTGTGACGCGCTTGATGCAGGAGTGGGCAGAGATCATTACTCGTGACTATAGCCATCCTTCGATCGTCACTTGGGTACCGATCAACGAGAGCTGGGGTGTACCAAAAATCTCTTTTGATCGCCAACAACAGCATTTTTCTCAAGCAATGTATCACTTCATCCATTCACTAGACCAGCAACGATTGGTTATTTCAAATGATGGTTGGGCGATGACGGAGACAGATATTTGTGCGATTCATAATTATGCTCATGGACAAGAATCTGAACGACAAAAATATCTGTACTTTAAAGACAGTCTCAGTACGAGAGAAAAATTGGTGAATCGAGTATCAACACCATGGCCGATTTTCGCTGGAGGATTTTCTTATCAGGATCAGCCTATTTTATTAACCGAGTTTGGCGGTATTGGCTTTGATGTTTCTGGACAACCAGGTTGGGGTTATACCTCAGTGGTGAATAAACAAGATTTCTTGAAGGATTATCAACGAATAATGACGGCTGTTTATGATTCTATCGGACTTTGGGGTTATTGCTATACCCAATTGACAGATGTTGAGCAAGAAATCAATGGGCTACTGACCTATGACCGACAACCGAAAGTTGATTTAGCAGCTATTAAAGAAATCAATGATCAGTTCCATCCAACGCAGGTGGAATAATCCCATTGTTGTGGAAAGGGGCGATGTCCGATGGGAAAATCAGTGGCTTGGCTCAGTAGTGTAAGTGTCCTGTTTGCTGCGCTTGTGATAACAGGTTGTGGGGCTGGAACTGATACGGGGGAAGAAGTGTCCGATTTTACTTCTATTATCGATAATGATGGAGCGGATCCTTGGATCTTGCAAACGGAGTCTTACTTTTATTATACCAAAACGACTGAGAATAACTTAACGCTATGGCGTGCTGAAAACCTCTCTCTCGTAGCAACCGGTGAAAAAAAGATCATCTGGGAAATACCGGAAGAATTTGAAAGCATCTGGGCACCGGAGCTTCATTACTTAGATGATCGCTGGGTGATGTATTTCGCGGCTAATCACCCTTCAGAAACGCATCGTATGTACGCATTAGTCAATCATCAAAAAGATCCTTACATGGGTGAGTGGCAATTGGAAGAGATCAAAGGGATGGATGATAAATTTGCGATTGATGGCACCGTCTTAGAGATCAATGACAAACGCTATTTCCTTTGGTCTGGTTGGGAAGGATATGAAAATATTGCTCAAAATCTTTATTTAGCGGAAATGGTTTCTCCTACAAAAGTAGTTGGTGAAAAACGGCTTATCTCAAAACCAGAATATGAATGGGAAATGCGTCAAACGCCATTGATCAATGAAGCCCCTCAAGTGATAACCAAAGATAAGACAGTCAATTTGGTATATTCTGCGAGTGGGAGCTGGGACAACGATTATGCGCTAGGTCTTATGACCCTAGATGTAGCTGATGATCCGCTAGAAAAAGCCAATTGGCAAAAGGAACCAGAGCCAATTTTCCAACAGACAAACACTGTGTATGGACCTGGTCATAATGGATTTGCCAAATCAAAAGATGGTTCTGAAGACTGGTTGATTTATCACGCTGCTCGGTGGGATCATTCGGGCTGGGACCGTTCGATCCGCTTGCAAAAGTTTGGTTGGGATCAAGAGGATAAAGTCCTACTGGAAGCTCCTTTGGATGAGTGGCATGTTCAAGCGTTACCAAAAGCTGAGCCGAATCGACTGCGATTAACTGCTAGCCGTGCTTTGCCGGAAGGCGATTTAGCGCTTGTCGAAGATGAGGAAGCACTCTCTAAGAAAGTCGTCCAAGGCTTTGAATCAACGACTGACAAAATTATCTTTACCCCGCAGATTGAAGAATCAGACGAATTTCTGGTGATTGCCTACGTCAAAACTACTGATTATCTCTCCTTAAATGACCCAATTCAGGTCAAGATTGAAACGAAACAAGCAAGCCACGTGGTGGATGTCTATCCTTCCGAATATTATCAACCGCTACAAGTCCGCATGAAGTTACCGAAAGGATCGCAGGAAATCACCCTTTCGTCTGAGATTGGAGTTGATACTCTAAGTATTGATCGTTTAGAAATCGTAAAATAAAGAATATTGAGGAATTCTTCCAACTAACAACGATTGGTGACAATCATTTGGTTCATACTAATTTGTCTTTATATGATCTAGCATGAGTCTTAGACTGTAGACAAACTCTTAAAGCTAGAGTTTTGTTTATAGTCTTTTTTATATTAGTTGAATAAATTAGTTGAATTTTTTATCAAACGATGTAAAGAGAAATTTTAGAATGATTGGTTGATCTGAAACAAAAGCAAAATTAACTTTTGTCTTTCACCTTAAAACCGAATAAATGACAAAAACAGAAGTGAGCTCTTTTTCATTTCATTAAAAAGCCTTGCCTGTGCCGTATCATGATTTGCAACTTAAAGTGATAAAAAATTCGAAAACCATTGGCATTTTTTGATTTAGTTAATATGAGTGAGGAATTTCTATAGCAGTATCAAAAGCCATTATTTTTTTATACAATACTGGTACTAGGTAGGGTGTTTACATAAAAGTAAAATAAATGAGCAAAAATGAACGGAGAACAGATAAATTCTAAATAACTAACATCACATATTTTTATTTATATAAATATATACAATAAGAAGTTATATTTTGTTTACATACATTATTCTATTGGTGAAGATATCTTCTGAAATCAAAAAAAGTAAGTATGCTTGGTAATGAATTATAATTGTAGGTTAAGGAGGAATTAAAATGAAAAAAATGCTATTTTTTATGGGGGTGATTGGAATAGTAACTTTTGGTGATGCAGTCTCTGCACAAGAAGTCAATCAATTGAGTGAACAGGAAAGTGAGATTGCCAATAAGGTAGTTAATTCAGCCGATTTTTACGATAGGGTAAGTATATCTTTTCGAGAAAAATATGGGAATTTATCTGACAGGGAGTATCAAGTACAAGCAAAACTGGACTTTTCTAAAGGAATTTTGGATGAAGAATTTGTTGAGGTATTTGAAGATGAAACAACGGGTGAGCAAAAAGCAATCATCTACGATAAATCCCAAAATAATAATTTAGTTGATATAGATTTTAAACAAAAAGACTATTTTATAAGTCAATACAATGTTGATGTAAATCAAGCAAATAAAATGAAATCAATTGAAAATCGATTAACAAAAAATGCTTCAGGAGAAACGGTTTTGAATCAACGAGATTCTGTTTTACCGCTATCTATGTCGGCAGATGCTGTCTTTTCACAACTTTATGGTGCTCAACTTTTTTCTCTCTATAATCATTGGGAAATTATTCAGACAGAAAAGCTACTCGGTAGGGACGTTGTTATGATTGAAGGAGAGTATCCAGATGAATTAGGGATAAAATTAAACGCTCAAAATTTTAAAGCGTGGATTGATGAAGAAACAGGGGTTATTCTTAAGCTTGAAGGTTTTGTTGATTCCGTAATAACCAATTATTTAATTGTGGATACGATTGATTTTGATTCGGAAGTGTCAATTAGAGATATAGATGAAATAAAAAATGACAACTTAGAGAAATATAGATTTCCAAAAGAAAAACAATATTCAGGAGATGAAACTTCAACTAGTGTAAAAAAATCTAATTTAGCTAAACAACCACGGATCGATTCATATGTTATCGATAACGATCCCTTAGCCGGTCAAGGAACAGCCACTAATTATAACTTTAATTGGATTGCAAATGCATCTGCATTTAACGGAGAAGAAAGATATGTAAGTAGTGACAGTAATGCGTGGTACTTTTATTCCTTAAACGGGGGCTATACGAATTATCAAGTACAAGCTTATGTATGTTCATCTAGAGCCTACAGTACAGCTACAGGTTATTGGAGTGAATATCTGACAACAAGAATTGGTACGTTAAATCAAAATTTAGCCGCTTGTGGATGGAACACATTTAGCGATTCTTATACATTTTTTAGTCACTTGAGAATAAATGTCGCACGTTCAACAAATAGTGTGGCAGATGGAATAAATTTTCGGATTTTGAATTAAATAAATTGATTATTTGAATAAGCCGTTGATATTCTGTCTTCTTTATTTTTTTGAAATGACGGGAAAGAGAGCAAACTAGAATGAAGATACGAATAATATCCATCCTGCTATTTCTATTACTAATGGCTGGCTGTAGTAGCGAAACAAATACAAGACAATTTGAAATGAGTGACAGCGTTCCGGAAACAAAAGAAAGCACTCAATCACAGGAAATAGCTGATTCAGACGATTTAACATTCGAGGAATATAAAAAAGCCTTTCCTGGTCCGGGAAAACTCGATGAAGCATATCAGAAATTAAAAATAAAAAGCGATATTTCCCACGACCAGTTACACGATCTCTTGATTAAGTATTCCTGGAAACTGGAGGGAGGGGGTATTTTGATCTTCAATGAATCAGGTGAAGTACAGCGAATCAATCTGTCTGGGCTGATAGAGTATGCTGGAATATATTCGGTTAATCAAGATAACTTCTATTTAGAACCAGATCCAGCAAGTGTGAACTATGCAAATGTGATCAAAGATCATAAGTACAGGATCGAAGCAGATAGATTGTTTTTATTCAGCGAGGAAGTGAAAGAACATCAAGTCATTATGTATCCTATGAAAAAAATAATTCCATAAACCAGTATTTTTTGTGCTCAATCTATTTATAAGTCATTAAATAAATAAGCGATTTAAAGCATCGGTATTCTGCCGATGCTTTTTTGTCACAATTTTCTTCATTTTATCGACATATTAAACGTATTTAAATACGCAAAAATTTTGAGAGGAGAATCAAAATGAAGTATGTTGTAAAATCTGGAGATTCGTTAAGTAGGATTGGTGAAAAATTTGGGGTATCAGTTAGTCAATTACAACAATGGAATGGAATCAAAAATCCTGACTTTATTTTAGTTGGGCAAGAGCTGATGATCATGAAAGAGTCGAATGATACACTTACGCGAAAGATTACTAGGAGCCAACTTGAAGCAATTGGATGGAGTAATTTTTCAGAGCAGATAATCAACGATTTAAATCAGTGCATCAACGTGTATCGTATCACTGAACTTAATCTTTTACAGCATTTTATTAGCCAGTGTAGTCACGAGTCAGGTTGTGGGAAATGGCGCATAGAACTTGCTTCTGGAGAAGCTTATGAAGGGCGTAGTGACCTTGGAAATGTTTTTAGTGGGGATAGTAGAAAATTCAAAGGGGCAGGGTTTATTCAACTAACTGGTCGTTATAACTATACACAGTTTTCTTTATCAATCGCAGATCCAGAAGTTGTCAATCAAGGAGTAACTTATGTGGCTGAAAGATATCCTTGGTCAAGTGCTGGCTATTGGTGGGAGGTCAATGGGATGAATGATTTCTGTTTATTATCACCTACTGTTGAACAAGTGACATTTAAAGTAAATGGTGGATACAATGGATTAGCTTCACGTAAATTCTATTACGAAAAATGTTGCGAAGTTATCAGTTAAGAGGGAGATAATGTTTAGTAAAATGGAGATTTTTATACATTTATTTGAAACTGAAAAAGAATTGATTCATATCTTCTTTTTGTTGATTTTATTAGATTTATTCACTGGTTGGCTAAAAGCGAAAGTACAAAGAACTTGGTATTCTAATTTGAGCTGGCAAGGTCTGTGGAAGAAGCTTAGTCATTTTATTTTATTGATTTTGACAGGCGTCGTGGACATCGTTCTATCAAAAAATAATGTTCAACTTGAATTCACACTAGTGCAAGTATTTACAACATTCTTAGTACTGACGGAAATCGGAAGTATTTTAGAGAATATGGCAGAAACAAATCTAACAAAATATTTTCGTCAGATCATCGAATCGATTGAACAGAAATTAAAAAAGGCAGCTAATATCCAAAAAATAGAAAAATAAAGAGTAGATTCTATGTCACAGATTTATTCAACTTATCGACATATCTTTTCAAAAGAATGAATGGAGTGGCTAATGATGAGTTTTTGGATAAGCATAACAGAAAGAGTGGATTTGTATGTAATAGAACAAAATGGAGAGTTACTGGAAGCAATACTCAGAGATTTTTTTCCATATTTAAAAAAAAGTGCTAAAAATGCCCAAATTTCAGCAGAGAAATTGGGCGTATACATACCTTTTGAAGATTTTTATAGTACTTATCTGTTAGCTACATGGAAAGCGATTGAAGATTATCGACTGGAAAGAAAGAAGAAAGAGTTGAAGTTTAAAAATTTGTTTCTCTATCGCTTAGCAATTGCTGAGAAAGATGTATGGCGTCTTTACAAAAAAAGTTCAAACAATAAGAATGACAAAAATGGGATTACTTATGATGCTGGGCGTTGGCAATCTTTAGATCCTGGATTTATAGAGAGTCAGTCATCGGTGGAAATTGATTCAACTATCGATTTAAAAGAGATGGTTTGTAATTATCAAAAGCAAGAACCACTTGATGGGTTCTTCTTTTCATTGCTAGTTGAAGGGTTTACTTGTTCTGAAGCAGCGAAAATCATGTTTTCAGAAAAGGACTACCATCCGTCAGTGCGTAAAAGAGTGGAGAGAATGAAGAAACGCTTAAAAAAATATTTGCTTCAAGAAAAATATTTCCTGAATACTGTCACAAATTCTAAAAAATCTCAATATATCTAAGTGATTCGAATCAAAATAATGTTGAGGAGTGAAAAGAATGGATAAGAAAGCAAAACAAACACGTGATCCTTGGGTGTTAGAGGTACAGCAATGGTTGAATGAGACATATGGAAATGTAGCAGGCTTTGGTTCAGTACCGGAAGATGGTTATACTGGATGGAATACGATTTATGGATTGATTCGAGCGGTACAACATGAACTAGGAATTACGACATTAGTTGATAACTTCGGTGCTACCACTTCTGCTTTATGGGATAAAGAAGTCACCCCCAATCTAATCAACACATATGAAAGTAATTTTGTAAAGTTGATTGATGGTGCATTTCGTTGTAAAGGAATGGGAACTGGAAAGTTTAATACCATTTACACAACGGACAATGACAATGCAATAAAGCAGTTAAAAATTGCCGCAGGATTTGAATCAGTCAATAGTACATTAGATTCCACATGGGCCAAAGCCTTGTTTGATATGAGCGCTTTTGTTTTAGTACCAAGTGGAGATGCGACGATTCGCTCGATGCAACAAGGATTGAATCGAGAGTACTGGCAATATACGGGGATTTTGCCTTGTGATGGCGTTTATCAGCGTCAAACCAATACAGCATTGATTTATGGTCTTCAAGCAGAAATTGGTATGGATACAAATACAGCAAATGGTAATTATGGTCCTGGGACTGAAGCGGGTACCCCAGTACTAAATCAAGGAGACATCGGTCCATTTGTTCGAATTTTGCAATACGGTCTTTATGTGAACGGTTATAACAAACAAGGTGATTTTTCAGGAAACTTTACGTCATATATTGCGGAGCAAATTCTTGCTTTCCGACAGTTTATGGTATTGCCACCGTATAATCAAACGTCGGATTTAACCGTGATGAAAGGTTTACTAACATCAAACGGGAACACGAATCGTTCAGCAGAGGCCTTTGACACCTCGACAATTTTGACTAAAGAAACAGCGGAAGGTTTGAAATCACAAGGTTTTTCGATTGTTGGACGCTACTTGACAGGTACGGTTGGAACAGGAGCCGACGAACGTGATAAAAGTTTATCATTCGAAGAGATAGAAGCAATTACACAAGTTGGCTTAGCTATTTTTCCTATCTACCAAGATGGCGGTTGGTATGAATCTTATTTCACGCAAGATCAAGGCCTAAAAGATGGAAAACTGGCGATTGAAGCAGCATATAACTTAGGTTTTCCTTTAGGAACAACCATTTATTTTGCATGTGATGTGGATATTCAAGACGGAAATATCCCCGGAACCGTCTTACCTTATTTTGCGGGAGTATGGTCAATTCTTTCATCAGACCAGACATATAATGTTGGCGTTTATGGTACTAGAAATGTTTGTCAGAAAATCATTGATGCGAGTTATGCAACTCAAGCTTTTGTATCTAATATGTCCTCAGGCTTTAGTGGTAATTTAGGATTTCCTATGCCTAAACAATGGGCATTTGATCAGTTTATTGAACTGACCACAGCGGGAGTAGGTATCGATAAAGTTGCTGTGTCAGGTAGAGATCGAGGTATTTCATCTTTTTCTGTATCTCCAGAAGCAATTGCGAAAAGAGAGTTATTGAAGTTGTATAAAAATTTCGGTGTAGCAGAAACAGCATTTGAATTTGAACAAGAAGTACGTATAGAGCCAGCACCAAATTATGTGGTCTATTTGAAACCGCATATGGAGTGGTCTATTTCAGGAGAAGAATATGGGATTTCTGTATTGGTGAAGGATAAAAAAGTGGATATGTCTCCTTATTACAATGAAATCACTGATTCGATCGTGGAATACAGTGAGTATCTTAAAGGAGACACAAAAAGTTTTGAAGATGTCATCAACGAACTTGGACCAAAAGTAGATAATGGAGCGATTGCAGTTGGATTAGCAACGAAAGAAGGGTTAATAGGTACACGTATCTTGATGACCTTTGAGAAAGAGTTGAAGCACGGAGACCATGAAATTACATCCAAATTTCAATTAGAGATTGAGATTTACTTACGTCCGCTTGTTGATTCCCCCTTACCAGATCCAGTTTATCAGGACGTCGTAGAACAGTTGGAGAATGGGACGTTTGAGTGGGATACTAAGCTAATTGTTGGGGTATTGGTATCAACCACAGCCGTTGTACTGCTTTATGCGTACGGTTCAGCTATCATAGGTGCTATAGGAGCAATTATTGTTGGTATTACTGGTTCTATTTCAACCGTTGTTGCTGCACTAGCAGTAATTGGTATCACTTTAATGGGGATATATTCTCATTTTATTGGAGCATAACAATCAGGAAACAAGATAAATCAAAGTTGAAAAGCACTTTGGTTTATCTTGTTAAACTGTAGTCATTAAACCAATAAACAGTGACAAGGAACCAAAAATAAATATCAAGTAAACTGAGTAGATCATTTTGCTTTGCCAGGACAGGATTTTTTGTTTCTCTTCTAAATTAGTGAAAAAATAAGTAAAATGATTCTTTTTTTTAGTAATGATTAAATATCCTGCTAAAATTGTTTTTTTTAAATATCGCCATTTTTGTAAAGCTACAAGACAAAAAATTATACCTAGGATAATAAATAGTATGGAGAAAGGTATGTTATTCTCGGTTATAAAAAAAATTGACAAAATACAAGAAATTAATGAGAAAAGTATAAAACGATTACTTTTTCTAAGAATCGGAATATATTCATTTGCTTCAGCTGTACTGAAACTCAGAATATTACGTTTAATTACTGTCTTTTTGAACACTTCTATCTTAGTGTTTATGTAGCTTAAGAATACTAATGTAATTAACATAAGTAATAGAAAAAAATAACTGGTCATAACCAAGAAATTATGCATGCTGTTTCTCCTCTTTTATAAATATGTAAAGCTTCTTGAATAACTTTCTGCATAGTGCCTTACAGGGGAAATTTACTTAATCATTCTTACAAATCAAAAATTTTAGAACAAAGAATACAATTTACAATTATAATTGCTGAAAAAGCTCCTAGGTATGCGAGTACAAGCATGACTCTTTGCCTAGAAAGAATCTTTTGTTGCTCTTCTGGTTCTGTAAAAAAATAGATAGAATATAGTTTTTTCTGTAGGTTACTAGGTAACCTTGAGAGATTGTTCTTTTAAAGTATCGCCATTTGTCTAGAGATAAGTGTAAGCAGAGTACAGCAAATAAGGCGCATCCTAAAGTTAAGTAATATTTGTTATTTATCAAAAATATGCCAGCTATGATACAAGAAGTTAAGCCAGTAAAAACAAATAGATTACTTCTTTTCGTAATCAAATAATACTCTTTTGTGTATTCAATATCTGGTAATAAGTATTTATTCTCGAAGATTTGTTTACGATATTTTTCCATTTTCAAAAAAAAAAAAGCCAATGAGAATAAAAATATATAGAGAAGAGAGAGAAAAAAGTAAGCAACTATTACTAAAAAATTATCCATGTAATAACTCCATTCTTACGGATTAGTCAAAAATCTAACATAAAAAATGCTATCAGCTATAATTAACAGATAGAAACGTTATCATCTATAAGTATACGCAATGAATGGATAGATAAAACGCAATCAGTTAAAATATTTTTTATAATGAGAGTTATTTTAACTGGCTATCATAAAAGAAAAAGCTACCCTCTAATTTGAAAGGATAGCTTCATTCATTACTTATTTATCTGTTTGTTCCCCAATTTGGTGGGCTTTTTGTTTTTCAGTTTCCCGTACGATATAGACTGGGCGTTTTTTCGTTTCTAGGAAGATTTTCCCGATATATTTCCCAATGATGCCAAGACAAAGGAGTTGGATTCCGCCGATGAATAAAACGATCGAGACGAGTGAAGGCCAACCGGAAGTTGGATCACCAAATAATAACGCACGTAAAATAATAAATAATATGGCGATTCCTGAACCGATACATGATAATGCACCAACAAATGAGGCGATGTTCAATGGCGTGTCAGAAAAATTGACGATCCCATCAATTGAATAGTTGAATAATTTCCAAAATGACCAAGACGTTTCACCGGCAACGCGTTCGCGATTTTCAAATGAGAGATACTCAGTTTTGAATCCTACCCAACTGAATAGTCCTTTTGAAAAGCGATTGTATTCCGCTAATTCTAAGACCGCATCCACCATTTGGCGAGTCATCATGCGATAATCTCTTGCACCGTCAATCATTTCAGTATCACTGATTTTATTGATCAATTGGTAAAATTTCTTCGCAAAGAAACTACGGATAGCTGGTTCACCTTCACGAGTAGAACGGCGTGTACCGATACAATCGATATCGGAGTTGATGACTTTATCGATCATCACTGGTAATAATTCAGGCGGATCTTGTAAATCGACGTCCATGACAGTGACAAGGTCTCCTGTAGAGGCTTGCAGGCCGGCATATAGTGCAGCTTCTTTTCCGAAATTTCGTGAAAAAGCGACAAAACGAACGGATTCATGTACATTCGCTAATTTTTTGATGGCAGCCAATGTGCCATCACTTGACCCATCATCGATAAAAAGATACTCGAACTCGTAATCGCCACGAAATTTTTCGACTTCGTCAAAAAAAAGTGGGACAGTTTTTTCTTCATTAAAACAAGGGATGACAATTGATATTTTCATGTTTTCGTTCCTTTCAAGCATGTTTTTTTCATATAACCTATATAAATAAAAGTATGCTTAAATAACAAAAATAAAATATGTTATAAGCGCCTTATTCAGTGTACCATCTCTATGGCATTAAATAAACTTTTAGGTTGCTTTTTTTTCTTGAATCATAGATGATAAATAAAATAAGTGAGGAGGAAGGCGGACAAAAATGAAAATTGAAACACCAATCGGTCCTTTATGGCTTGATGCCGATCAAAAAGGATTAACAGCTGTCTCTTTTGAACGAATTTCTGAAAATGAAGAAGCAAATGCTCAGATTTTATCCTTGGCAAAACAACAGCTGGAAGAGTATTTTTCAGGTGAAAGACACGTTTTCGATGTACCTTTATCTTTCCAAAGAGGAACAGCCTTTCAACAAAAGGTTTGGCGAGTGCTCACAAGAATCCCTTATGGACAAAGTCGCACATATAAACAAGTGGCACAGGCAATCGGGCAACCAAAGGCAGCTCGTGCGATTGGTCAAGCCAATCGTTTGAATCCTCTACCAATCGTTATTCCTTGTCACCGAGTGATTGGGCAAAATGGACAATTGACTGGGTATATGGGGAAAGCTGAAAATGGGTTAGTGATCAAACGGCAACTATTAGTGCTTGAAAATATTTTAGCTCATTAGGCTGTACTACTAGCTGACAGCACAGATAAATAAGCACCAACACCTCGAAATAGAAAATCTTTCCGAGGTGTTGGTGCTTATTTTTACTTATAGTTTGATCAACCAAATAAAGAATAAAGCCATGATCGTTTGTAAAAGTCCCACAGTCAATCCATACGTCAAGAATCGTTTTCCTTCTTTCATGAACTTTGCAAAATCCAAACGTAAGCCAATCGCGGCTAATGCAGTGACCTCAAACCAACCACTAATAAAACTAGCGCTTTGATCAATCACATGGGGAATGGTAAAGAAGCTGTTGATTAAACACACGATCAAGAAGCCTAAAACGTACCAAGGAAGTGGCATTTTTCGTTTGTGGTTTTTTGGCGTATACGTTGAAGAGACGGCCGGCTGTTTTTTTTTCATAAATTTTTCAAAGAGGAAGACCACGACCACAAGCATCATGATCCGCATGATTTTAAACAGCATTGCAAATTGCACGACTGAAGTATCTAATAGACTTGCTCCAGCAACAACTTGTCCAACGGATTGTAAAGTACCACCTATAAGTGCACTTTTTTCGATCAGTTGATCACCAAAGAGTTGGAGACCTAAAAAGGGAAGTGTCAACATCATCACTGTTCCTAAAAGATTGACCAAGGTAATGACTTGACCCTTTTCTTCTTCATCTGCATGGATCACTGGAGCAATCGAAGCAATGGCTGAAGAACCGCAAATGGCGTTTCCACCTGCCATCATCAAGGAAAATGTATCGCTGAACAATAGTTTTTTTCCGATGAAATAGGCACCAAGAATCGTGACAGTCATTTGGAGTAACACGAAAGTTACACCTTTGAAACCAATCTGTGCAATCGTTTGGATCGTCACAGTTGCACCAAGCAAGAAAACGGAACATTCTAATAGTTTACTTTCGGCAAATTTGGTACCCACCGCAAGTTCAGGTTGCTTAAACAAGGTGTTTCCTAAGACGATACCAAGTAAAATCGCAATCGTTCCTGCACCGAGTTGAGGGACAAAGGGTCCCAGTAGCCGACTAATGACTGCGACAGAAAAGGCGAGTAGTAGTCCGGGTAAGATTTTTCGGCCACCAAATTTTTTCAGCGTTTTTATATAAGTGAATAAAGCATTCATTTGATTCTTTCCTTTCATTTAAGAAAAAGTTTTTCTAAAATATAGTATCATTTAATTGTTTCTTCGTGAATACAAAAAAACCTTCTGCCTTTTTACTAAGTGAAAAAGACAGAAGGTGAAGTCTATTCTATCAATCCCTTTGAAAGGTGATGTTTATGTTGACTGTGTTCTTTAATCAAGTAGATGGCATAGTGTCCTAAGACGTAAGCGATCATGCCACAGGCAATCAAACACTCGATGACTTTCAATCCATCTAAGATCCCTGTAGCAAACCCTAATTGATGGAAATAAGCAGTGGCAGTAGAGATTGCTGTAGCAGAGATTACCAATGGGAAAGTAAAGGCTGCAAAGCTTGGATAAAAATCAAGCAATAATAGACGTGGTAACATGGCTAAAACGATAAAGTAAAGTACTTGCGAAACAAGGAACAACGTCATGACTAAGGCCAAATTTGGGTCTTCAAAGTTTTTTAAGTACCCTGTCAGGCACAAAGAACCAGGTGCTGCAAGAATCGCAATCAATGGCAAGGTTGGTTGCGCCATATTTTTGACAAAGAAAATTCGATGGATGATGATTGGTAGTAGTACGACATAACAAGCTAACGAAAGCCAGAAGAAGATCTTTCCAAGGATCGGAGAAAAGTTTCCAGCAGTTACTGTGATGACACCAAAACCAACATACACGATAAACCAGCTTGGAAAAATTGCTTCTATTGACAAGTCTGCTTTAACTACATGATGGTAATTAAAGTACAGAACCAAGATGATTTGGAAGATCACTGCGGCTAACCAAATCAATTTGACGATTGGCGCAATTGATTTGAAAGAAATAAAATACGTACAGATGACCATCAAAGACATCGTAAAGGTCGGCGAGACGGAAGCGACGATTGGATCATATAGATGTTGCTTCGTGTGTTCAAATAAAAGGATCAGTTTGCCGATGATCAACAGCATCAAAAGCATACCGATCGCACCTACAAAATTCCCTACATGTGTCAAATGATAGTCTTTTAAAAGATTCCCTAAAGAAGTCAATCCAAGGATCAACCCACAAATCGGGATCGGAACAATCTTCAAGAAATGCTTCATACATTACTCTCCTTTTTTATTGATAATCAAGGACAGACTCGTTGCAACGATAAGTAGCCAACGATGAAAACTGCTTGTTACGAAGAATAGTAAAGTTTTTCAATGGGAAAAAACAAATCGCATGGATGCTTCTCCTTATCGTTGCAGTAAGCTGTCTGGAAGGCTGTGAGGTGTGTGTAACTGAAGGTCCACAACCTGTTCCTTACACTTTTCATTATAGAGTCTTTTTGATATATTTAAATCAAATAGTTATTATAGTTACTATAAAAAAAGATAATGGAAGTGGTTAGATGTTTAAATTATTAACAACCTTTCGTGTCGTTTATGAAACAAGAAATTTTTCGCGAACCGCTGAATTACTCTATTTGTCTCAACCTGCGGTGTCCAATCAAATCAAACAATTGGAGCGGGATCTTGGGGTGGAACTTTTCCAGCGTAATGGACGACAAGAGATGAAACCGACAAAACAAGCGGATTTGCTTTATGAACGAACATTGGTTTTATTGGAAGAATGGGAAACAACACAACAACAATTAGCGGATGAAAAAAATGAAGAAGAAGTGTGCCGGATCGTCGCTTCCCATACATTTGCGGTGTATTTATTGCCTCAATTGATGAAAGAGTTGATCGTGCGTTTTCCAAAAATCAAGTTTTCGATTGCTTTTGCGAATTCTCATGAGAGTTTGGAGCAAGTGGCAAAACATGAAGCTGATTTTGGTTTTATCGAAAAACCTTTAGAAACAACCGGAGTACAACGCTTTTCTTTACTTGAAGATGCGTTGGTCGTTGCAGGTGATCCTAAGAGTGAGCTATGGCTAGTCAGGGAATCTTCTTCAGGTGTGTTCCATTACACGCAACGTTATTTTGAAGAAAAGAATATCCAAGGGAAGAAAATGCTTGTAAAAAGTAATGAAGTCATTGTGGCGATGTTGAAAGAAGGAATCGGACGATCCATATTATCCAAACGAGCAGTACCAAAAGGGATACACGTTGAACCTTTAGCTGAATCTCGTCAGTTCTATTTGATCCAACGGACCCATTTGACCTCTGAACGGTTATTAGAAGTAGGAAATGAGATCTTGGATTTCTATAAAAAGGAAAAGAAAAAATGAAAAATATCAGACGGAATCAATAGAACTTCTCCCTTGAATAAGCGTTTTTTTCGTTTTTATCTTAAGAAAGGATAAAGAGAAATGAATAAGATTAATTTTTCGCAAATCTCATTTGCTTTGGCTTTCATTTATAGAAGGAGACAGCTATAATATAGGGCAGTATGGTTTTTAGGAAAAGGGATGAAAAATGGAAAAAAAAATAAAAACTTCGAATGATAACCGCATTGATTACGGAGTCATTCTACCAGTATTTTTATTATGTTTGATTGGGATTTTATCCTTATACGTTGCATTGACACATGATCCAAACGGTCCTTCTGTGACAAGAGGTGTCGGGATGCAGATCATTTGGTACCTTGTGGGAGCAGTAGCGATTGCAATCGTCATGCGGATCAATTCAAAATGGATCTGGAAATTGACACCGTATCTCTATGGACTAGGATTGCTTGTCATGGGGTTGCTCTTACGATTTTACGACCAAACTCTGGCGGCAAGTACTGGTTCAAAAAACTGGTTCCGTTTTGGAAGTGTCACATTTCAACCAGCCGAGCTGATGAAGATCGCTTATATTTTGATGCTGGCGTTGATCGTAACGAAGCACAATACGCAAGTCAAAGTTCGCACAATCAAATCTGATTTTTGGCTGATTGCAAAGATGTTGATCATTTCGATTCCTGTGATTGCGTTAGTCATGGCGCAAAAAGACTTTGGGACGATGCTCGTCTTTCTGGCGATCTTTGGTGGCGTCTTTTTGATGTCAGGGATTTCTTGGAAAATCATTGGTCCGATCTTTGCTTTAGCATTTATTGTGGGGGCAGGAACGATTTTCCTTGTGACCACAGAATCAGGAAGAGAATTCCTATATACTGTTGGGTTCAAATCTTACCAATTTGCCCGAATCGATTCTTGGCTCGATCCATTTCATGATACGTCGGGCTTTAGCTTCCAACCCGCCCAAGGGATTTTAGCAATCGGAACAGGTGGGATGTTCGGAAAAGGCTTTAACGTCAGCAACATTTACGTGCCAGTCCGAGAATCGGATATGATATTCACTGTCATTGGCGAGAATTTTGGCTTTATTGGTGGCGCATTTGTCATTTTCTTGTATTTTGTATTGATTTATCGTATGATACGTGTCTGCTTCGATACGAACAATGAGTTTTATGCCTATATCGCAAGTGGATTGATCATGATGCTCTTATTCCATGTCTTTGAAAACATTGGCGCAAATATCGGCTTACTTCCATTAACTGGGATTCCATTGCCGTTTATCAGTCAAGGGGGTTCATCGATCTTAGGGAATATGATTGGGATCGGATTGATCTTATCTATGCGTTATCAAAATGAAGCACCGGTAAAAAATTCTAGGAGGTAACGTAAGTTGTTTACTTTTTATGAGTACCCAAAGTGTTCCACTTGTCGAAAAGCCAAGGCTTGGCTCGACAATCATCAAGTAACGTATCAAGCGGTCGACATGGTCAAAGATACGCCTACGGCAGAAACGATCGAATCATGGTTGAAGCATTCCGATGTGCCGCTTCGACGTGTCTTTAATACAAGCGGGATGAAGTACCGTGAACTTGGTCTAAAAGACCAAATCGATGAATTATCCCTCACAGAAGCAAGTCAGCTGTTATCTACGGACGGCATGTTGATCAAACGTCCATTGATCGTCAAAGACAATCAACTGGTCACAATCGGTTTTAATGAAAAAATATACGAAGGAGCATTCAATTAAAATGGCTGGGAAACACTTAAAGAAGAAAGATAACCTTTGGATTTTATTTAATGGAAAAGAATACTGTGTAGGTTTGACAAAAGAAGCGCAAGAAGATCTAGGTGAGATCACGTTTGCCAACTTACCAAAAATCGGTAAAGCGTATCAAGCAGGCGATGCACTAGTTGAAGTAGAAGCAGAAAAAGCAGTCACTGAATTTGCAAGTCCATTATCTGGAACAGTCTCATCTGTGAATGAAAAAATCAGTGAGAATATCGCTGTTTTGAACGATGAAGATGAAATGACTGCGTGGTTATTGAGTTTTAAAGATGTCGATGCAGCAGAATTCGACGCACTTTAAGAAACACGATGTTCAAATAAATGTTTGACACTGATTCTTGTAACTGCTATAATCATAAACAATCATATTGAAAGCTTTGATAAGAAGAGTACATGTCACAGATGTTTCAAGAGAGCCCGGTTTGCTGTGAAAGGGTAACGGAAATGAGATGGAAGATGGTCTTAGAGCAGAGTGAGTGAGCGCAAGCAAACTGACTACGGGAGTGCCCGTTATAGCACAGCAGTATGCGACTAGCGTCAAGTACTGAACGAGGTTGTTATTGTGAAATAGCAGCGAATCAAGGTGGTCACACGGAAGTCTAAACTTTCGTCCTTTTGCTAAACGCAAAGGACGAAAGTTTTTTTGTTGTCTAAGAGAAAATAAGTAAAGAAAGATGTGAACGATATGTCATTGATCCAATTGACGAATGTCAAGAAAACATTTGGCGGGAAACATGGGACGATCCACGCTATCAACGACGTTTCACTACAAGTGGAACAAGGCGACATTTACGGCATCGTCGGTTATTCCGGTGCTGGTAAGAGTACGTTAGTCCGTTTGTTGAACGGCTTGGAATTACCTACAGATGGTCAAGTAATTGTCAACGACCAAGACATTACTAAATTAAAAAATAAAGAATTACGCGTTTTTCGTAAAAAAATCGGCATGATTTTTCAACATTTCAATCTATTGTGGTCACGTACCGTACTAGAAAATATCCAGTTCCCTTTGGAATTAGCCGGTGTATCGAAACAACAACGGAAAGAAAGAGCAGAAGAATTGCTCCGTTTAGTCGGTTTGGAAGGACGAGGACAAGCTTATCCGTCCCAATTATCCGGTGGACAAAAGCAAAGAGTCGGGATTGCTCGTGCGTTAGCCAATGAACCAGAAATCCTCCTTTGCGATGAAGCGACAAGTGCATTGGACCCACAAACGACAGAAGAGGTCTTAGATTTATTATTAGCAATCAATAAAAAGTTGAACTTGACGATTGTTTTGATCACTCATGAAATGAACGTTATTCGCAAAATCTGTAACAAAGTGGCAGTGATGGAGCGTGGGCAAGTCGTAGAAGAAGGCGATGCGTTGACCGTTTTCCGTCATCCGCAACAAGAAGTCACGAAACGTTTCGTCCAACAAGACATCGAACCAGAAGCTGAATCCACTGAATTATTGGCAGAGTTGATCAAAGAAAATCCAGACGGTCGCTTAGTGACATTGACCTTCAACGAAACGAACGCCAACGAACCAGTGATTTCTCAAGCCATTCGTCGTTACAATGTGGATATCAACGTCGTATATGGGAAAATCAAGCAAACTAAAGAAGGCTCGTTTGGTTCACTGACTACCTTGATGATCGGAGAGGAAAACGAATTGGACCAAGCAGAAAACTTCATCAAAGAGCAAGGCGTCGGAGTGGAGGTGATCCATCATGGATAAAAGCTTCACAGAAACCTACCTTGATTTCAGCCAAATCAACATGGAGACGATGCAACAAGCCATCATGGACACGTTATACATGACGTTGATCTCCATGGTCTTAGTAACCATCATCGGTTTGATCCTTGGTTTGATCCTTTACTCGATCGGTCGCAAAAACAAACCGTATGCGCGGATCATTTACGGCATCGTTTCGATCATTAGTAATATTTTCCGATCGACACCATTCATGATCTTGATGGTCTTGATCATTCCTTTTACCAAAGCAATCGTGGGAACGATGTTAGGCGCACAAGCAGCGATTCCAGCTCTCGTGTTGTCCGCTGCTCCTTTTTACGCTCGACTTGTAGAAATCGCGTTTCGCGAAGTCAGCCCTGGGGTCTTAGAAGCCGCAGATGCGATGGGGGCGAGCTATTGGGAAATCATTTGGAAAGTCTTGATACCTGAAAGTGTCCCGGCTTTGATCTCAGGTTTGACTGTAACAACGATCTCGATGATCGGTTTTACTGCCATGGCAGGTGCAATCGGTGCCGGCGGTCTAGGTGGCTTGGCTTGGCAAGAAGGCTACCAACGTGGTAATTTAACAGTGACTTTTGTCGCTACCTTGATTATTTTAGTCATTGTATTTATTGTTCAAGGAATCGGGGATTTCTTAACGAAGAAAACAGATAAAAGATAGTAGGAAATAGGAGGATATAGGATATGAAAAAGAAAATTTTTGGATTTGCAGCAACGCTTTTACTGACAGTTGGATTAGCCGCATGTGGAAACGGTGGAAGCAGTAGTGACTCATCAAACGCATCAGACGACGATACAACCTTGAAAATCGGCGCATCACCAACACCACATGCGGAAATCTTAGAACATGTGAAACCTCTTTTGAAAGACGAAGGCATTGATTTGGAAATCGTCAAATTTGACGATTATGTCTTGCCAAACCAAGCATTATCAGAAGGCGACATCGATGCGAACTATTTCCAACACATCCCTTACTTGAACAAAGAAATCGACGAAAAAGGCTATGATTTTGTCAATGCGGGTGCTGTCCACATCGAACCAATGGGCTTGTATTCAAAAAAAATCAAAGACATTTCTGAATTAGAAGATGGCGCAACGATCATTACTTCAAATTCAGAATCTGACTGGGGACGGATCATCACGATCTTGAAAGACGCTGGTTTAGTGACAGTCAAAGACGGCGTTGATTTAGAAACAGCCACATTTGATGATATCGATGAAAATCCTAAAAACTTGAAATTCAATCATACGATCGATCCAGCATTATTGGCTTCTACCTACCAAAATGATGAAGGTGATCTAGTAGCTATCAACGCGAACTTTGCTTACGGCGCTGGATTGAATCCATTAGAAGATGCGGTATTACTAGAAAAAGATAACTCACCATATGTCAACATCATTGCGACACGTAAAGGTGACGAAGACAGCGACAAGATCAAAAAATTGATTGAAGTCTTGCATCAAGAAGATGTTCGTCAATGGATCGAAGAACAATGGGAAGGCTCCGTAAAATCTGTCGATGCGGATGCAAAATAAAACCTGTAAAGTCTGGGAATGATTCCTAGACTTTTTTTGAGAAAAAACGAACAAAACTATTTTATTCAGTTTATAAAGATTATCAATTGAAAATGATGTTTTATTTGCAATAAATCAAAATTATGACATTTTTAACTGGTCGGGGCGTTGCGCTTCATTCTCAATTAGTCTAAAATAAGTGAGAACGAATCAGAATATGGAGGGGAACTACATGTCTGTCTTAGAAATAAAAAACCTACATGTGTCGATTGAGGACAAGAAAATCCTTAAAGGTGTGAATTTAACAATGAAAACAGGGGAAATCCATGCCATCATGGGACCAAACGGAACAGGTAAATCGACCTTGTCTGCTGCAATTATGGGAAATCCGAATTACGAAGTAACTGAAGGAGAAATCCTTTTTGATGGGCAAAATGTGTTAGAGCTAGAAGTAGATGAACGTGCACGTTTAGGTCTGTTTTTAGCCATGCAATACCCAAGTGAGATTCCAGGAATCACAAATGCCGAATTTATGCGTGCAGCGATCAATGCGACACGTCCGGAAGATGACAAGATTTCTGTCATGTCATTCTTGAAAAAGTTAGATGAAAAGATGGCACTTTTGAACATGCCAGAAGAAATGGCTGAACGTTATTTGAACGAAGGCTTTTCTGGTGGAGAGAAAAAACGTAACGAGATCTTACAACTCTTGATGTTAGAACCAACGTTTGCGATTTTAGATGAAATCGATTCTGGTTTAGATATCGATGCACTGAAAGTCGTGGCAAAAGGCGTGAACGAAATGCGTGGCGACAGCTTTGGTGCCTTGATCATCACTCATTACCAACGCTTGTTAAACTACATCACACCTGACGTCGTCCACATCATGATGGAAGGTCGTGTCGTGATGACTGGTAGTGCAGATCTAGCAAAACGCCTAGAAGCCGAAGGATATGCTGGCATCAGTAAAGAATTAGGAATCGACTACAAAGAAGAAGAAGCGTAAGGAGGAGCACATCTATGAAAGACATTAAATGGCTCGATCATCTTGACGCTGTTACAGATTTTTCATTCAGTAAAGGTGAACCGGAATGGATGACGACGCTTCGTCAAGAGGCGCTGAAAAAAGCAGATGAACTACCATTGCCCCATATCGAACGTGTGAAATTCCACCGTTGGCCATTGTTTTCAATCAATGAGTTGACTGATCAGACACCTGAATCTGGAAATGTTGCGGCATTTGATGCGATGAAAGACAATCCATTAGTCGTGCAACAAGGCACCTTGACTGTCTTTGAGCAATTATCCGCAGACCTTGCAGAACAAGGAGTGATCTTTACAGATCTATTTACGGCAATGCAAGAATACCCTGAATTAGTCCAAGAATATTACATGACGAAAGCGGTTGAAATGGACGAAGACCAATTGACTGCGCTTCATGCGGCATTCATGAATAGTGGCTTGTTCTTATATGTACCAAAAAACGTAGTCATTAAAGAACCGATCGAATCCCTGTTTATCCAAGAAGGCGCATTTTCGCAACACTTCTTTAAACACGTCTTGATCGTCGCAGATGAACACAGTGAATTCTCTTACTTGGAACGATTCCAAACAACTGGAGAAGAATTACAAAAAGTCTCTGGGAATATCATTGTTGAAGTCATCGCCAAAGCCGGTGCCAAAGTCAAATATGCAGCAGTCGATCAATTAGGCGAAAATGTCACAGCATATATGAACCGTCGTGGACATATCTTACGGGATGCTTTTGTGGACTGGGCAATCGGAGTGATGAACGATGGGAATATCGTCGCTGATTTTGATTCAGATCTTGTCGGTGAAGGCGGACATGCGGAAGTCAAGATCGTGGCAATCAGTTCAGGAAAACAAACGCAAGGAATCGATACCCGGGTGACAAATAAAGCCCCACATACGATTGGACATATCTTGCAACATGGTGTGATCCGCGAACGTGGTACGTTGACATTCAACGGTATTGGACACATCTTGAAAAAAGCCAAAGGTGCCGATGCCCAACAAGAAAGCCGTGTCTTGATGCTTTCAGATAAAGCCAGAGGCGATGCCAATCCGATCCTCTTGATCGATGAACACGAAGTTACAGCAGGACATGCCGCAAGTGTTGGACGTGTCGATCCGGAAGAAATGTATTATTTGATGAGTCGAGGCTTACGAAAAGAAGAAGCAGAACGTTTAGTCATTCGTGGCTTCTTAGGGTCTGTCTTAACTGCGATCCCAGTTGAAGCGGTGCGCAAAGAACTAGTGGCAGTTATTGAAGGGAAGTTAAATGTATGATTTCTCCAGAACGTATCCGTCAAGATTTCCCGATCTTATTTCAGGAAGTCAATGACGAACCCCTGGTGTATTTAGACAATGCAGCGACTACGCAAAAACCCAAACAAGTGTTAGCGACTATGACGCATTATTATTCCGCAAACAATGCCAACGTCCATCGAGGCGTGCATACATTAGCTGAGCGAGCAACCCATGATTATGAAGCTGCCAGAGAAAAAGTTCGTCGTTTTTTAAATGCTCAAGAGACCGCCGAGATCCTTTTCACTCGTGGAACGACCACAAGCTTGAATTGGGTAGCACAAAGCTATGGCGATGCCTTTGTCAAAGCCGGTGATGAAATCGTGATCTCTTACATGGAGCATCATTCGAACATCATCCCTTGGCAACAGTTGGCAAAACGAACTGGCGCTACTTTGAAATACATCGAATTGACCGAAGAAGGCTTTCTTGATCTAGAACATGCCACTTCGATCATTACAGAAAAAACCAAGATCGTGTCGGTCGCCCATGCCTCTAATGTATTAGGTGTCATCAATCCGATCCAAGAGTTGGCGACGATCGTTCATGAAAAAGGCGGAATTTTGGTAGTGGACGGTGCACAATCTGCCCCACACATCAAAATCGATGTCCAATCTTTAGACTGTGACTTCTTTGCCTTTAGCGGACATAAGATGTGCGCAACGACCGGAACAGGTGTATTATATGGAAAACGGAAATGGTTGGAACAAATGGAACCCGTTGAATTCGGTGGAGAAATGATCGACTTTGTTGGCCTACAAGACAGCACATGGAAAGAACTTCCCTGGAAATTTGAAGCAGGCACACCAAACATCGCCGGTGTGATCGCACTTGGCGCTGCCATCGATTATCTTGAATCGATTGGTCTAGCAGGCATTCATCAATATGAAGAAGAACTTGTTGGTTATGTCTTACCAAAACTGCAAGCAATCGAAGGCTTGACGATCTATGGACCAAAAGACCCTGCGCATCGTACAGGCGTGATTTCCTTTAATTTAGAGAATCTACATCCCCATGATGTAGCGACAGCCCTTGATATGGAAGGCGTCGCCGTTCGTGCCGGTCATCATTGTGCCCAACCATTATTGAAGTATCTAGGGGTTGCAGCGACAGCTCGTGCCAGCTTTTACATTTATAACACAAAAGCAGATGCCGATCGTTTCGTCCAAGCAATTCTCGCAACAAAGGAGTTTTTCCAACATGGCCCTATCTAAATTAGACAATCTTTACCGTCACGTGATCTTGGACCATTCATCCCATCCACATCATCGTGGCACGTTGACGGAATCAACGAATAAGATTGAAATGAACAATCCCACCTGTGGGGATGTCATTGAATTACAAGTCGAGATCAAAGACGGCAAAATCAATAATATCGCCTTTGACGGCAGTGGTTGCTCCATCAGCACAGCCAGTGCCTCAATGATGACCGATGCGGTCATCGGCAAAACAATTGCAGAAGCAGAGCAATTGACGGACGACTTTTTACTACTGGTCCAAGGAAAAGAAGTCGCAGAGCTTGAATCACTAGGGGACGCTGCCATGTTAAGTGGTGTCGCAAAATTCCCCGCGCGTATCAAATGCGCAACACTTGCCTGGAAAGCACTAGGCAAAGCAATGGAAGAAGACGGTACTGCAACCGTCCATCATGAGCACAAGGAAAAGGAGTGAGCAAATGGGCGTACCAGAATTAGAAGAATATAAATTTGGCTTCCACGACGATGTGGAACCCGTTTTTAGTACAGGAGAAGGCTTGACCGAAGAAGTCGTTCGAGAAATGTCACGGATCAAAGAAGAACCAGAATGGATGTTGGAGTTCCGTTTGAAATCTCTGGAAGCATTCAACAAAATGCCTATGCAAGACTGGGGACCAGACTTATCTGACATTGATTTCAATGCCATCAAATATTACCAAAAACCAAGTGACCGACCTGCTCGCGATTGGGATGACGTACCAGAAAAAATCAAAGAAACCTTTGAACGAATCGGTATTCCAGAAGCCGAACGTGCTTATTTAGCCGGCGCTTCTGCCCAATACGAATCAGAAGTCGTATACCACAATATGAAAGATGAATTCGAAAAACTCGGCATCGTCTTTACCGACACAGATTCTGCATTGAAAGAGTATCCTGAACTATTCAAAGAATACTTTGCAAAACTCGTGCCACCAACAGATAACAAACTAGCCGCACTAAACTCAGCCGTTTGGTCTGGGGGGACGTTTATCTATGTACCAAAAGGCGTTAAAGTCGATGTTCCATTACAAACCTACTTCCGAATCAACGCCGAAAACACCGGCCAATTCGAACGTACGTTGATCATCGTGGACGAAGGCGCCAGCATCCACTATGTCGAAGGCTGTACGGCACCGACTTATTCAAGCAACAGCCTACACGCAGCTATCGTGGAAATCTTTACCCGTAAAGACGGCTACTGCCGCTATACAACGATTCAAAACTGGTCAGACAACGTCTATAACCTCGTAACCAAACGAGCAAAAGCCTACGAAGGCGCAACTGTTGAATGGATTGACGGCAACTTAGGAGCCAAAACAACCATGAAATACCCAAGTGTCTACTTAGACGGACGAGGCGCACGAGGCACCATGCTATCCATCGCATTTGCCGGAGCCAACCAAATCCAAGACACAGGCGCAAAAATGATCCACAATGCACCAAACACTTCAAGCTCGATCGTCTCAAAATCAATTTCAAAAGACGGCGGTGAAGTAAACTATCGAGGCCAAGTCACCTTTGGAAAAGACAGTGCCGGCTCGATCTCTCATATCGAATGTGATACCATCATCATGGACGAATGGTCCAAATCTGATACCATTCCATTCAACGAGATCCACAACAGCCAAGTCTCGTTGGAACACGAAGCAAAAGTCTCCAAAATCTCAGAAGAACAACTTTACTACCTCATGAGCCGCGGCTTGACCGAATCTGAAGCCACAGAAATGATCGTCATGGGCTTCGTCGAACCATTCACAAAAGAACTACCGATGGAATATGCGGTAGAGTTGAATCGGTTGATTAGTTATGAGATGGAAGGCAGCGTTGGTTAAGGTTAAATTACCAATGATTTCAAGCTTTTCATGGGGTGAGTGATTGACATTTGCCACAAATTTGCCACAAAAATAATAAAAAAATTTAGGAGTGCTCTTTGAGTGCTCCTTTTTCGTTCATATAGTTTTGGTAGAGTTTTAAAGAATCATCTTCGATTTTTTCTGTAATGTGCATATAAATGTCAGCAGTCACACTTATAGTGCTGTGCCCAAGTCGAGTACTGACATACTTTATGTTTGCCCCAGATTCTAGTAAATGAACTGCATGGCTATGCCGCAAAGCATGAGGGGAAAGTACAGGGACATTCGCACGTTCACATGTTTTATAGAAAAATTCTCTAACAACTGAATGGCGCAAATAGTTGCCGTTTTCGTTAGAAAATACCATAGATTCATTTATTGGGCTATCGTACGATCGATACCTCAAAATACATTCACTCTTGTTTATTTTATGTTTCTTTAGCAGATGAACAAGACGATCATCAATTTTGATCGTACGAATACTTGTTTTTGATTTAGGTGGCGTAATTATTGAATTGTTATGATCATCGTAAGATAGTGATTTGTTTACTGTTAATTTATCTCCGTCAATATCTAACCACTCTAACGCTAAAGCTTCGCCTAATCGGAGACCAGTACTCGCTAACAGGTAGAATAAGACGTAATATTGAATGGAATGAGCGTATTTACCTAATTTATAAGAGGATAAGTATTCTAACATTTGAGCAAGCTCATTTTTAGAATAGAATTTCAATTTCTGTTCTTCTTTAGCGGTTGGGAGTTTTATTTTTTTAGCAACATTTTTTTCAAGATAGTTGAGTTCATATACTGCAGTCTCTAATGCATCGTGTAACACATTTAGATTTGATCGAATTGTGTTTCTTGTTTGTTGCTTTGTGGTATCTAGGTCATTTACCCACTTAACAATATCTGTACGGGTTATTTCCTTTAAACTCATCATTCCAAACGTAGGTAATATATGAAGTCTTATGGAACGTTCTAACCTAAGATAAGTTGATTGTTTGATATTTGGTTTTTTGTAAACTTCGAGCCAATCCTCCAAATAGTCGGCCATTAATATGTTATTAGCTCCAATCTGAACACCGTTATTATATTGTCTTTCAAGTTCATTTGCCGCAGCTTGTGCATCTCTCTTTGTTCTAAACCCACTTTTCGAAACTTCTCTAAATTTTCCGTTATCTTTATATCGAATACGAAAACGCCACTTTCCGTTTTCTTGTTGCTTGATACTAGCCATGATAATCAACACCTTTCTTAGACATTCTAGGACTCTAACACGGCTAACTCTCTATCTTGAAAGCCTGTTGTTTTTTTACTAACGCAATATCTCCTTCGGATATTTCTATTTGAGACAAAACATCATTTGTTAGTATTAAATTTAAGTAGTTATCCATGTCAATATTAAATTTTGCTTCATTCTGTAGTAAAAAACCGTTTGGTATAGTCAAATTTTTTTCGGACATAATGAATCCCTTTTCAAGAATGTATGTTCGTTTTCCAGGCAAAAAAATAATAA
Organism: Enterococcus pernyi; assembly: GCF_045371165.1. NCBI lineage: Bacteria > Bacillati > Bacillota > Bacilli > Lactobacillales > Enterococcaceae > Enterococcus > Enterococcus pernyi. The sequence goes on along the minus strand of NZ_JBIQDM010000004.1, from coordinate 38,307 downwards.
TTAAACTGCAACTTCGTTTCTTACCATTTCTAAAATAAGATTTCTGATAGTAGATTCGCAATTGTAATCTAGTTCATAGTAGTCCATAAATGAAAAAATGTTTATTTGATATGGATCGATATGACATTCAGATAAAAAATCGTAGAGTAAATTCTCAATCATAAAGCGATCAGCTTCATATTCCATTTTAGTTCTGAAATAAAATATCTTGTAGAGCTCAATAAATTCTTTGTGATCTACAACATGCTTTATTTCATGATAAATTGTTTTTCTTCTGTCTTCTTGCGAGAGGCTGCAGTTAACGAAGATAATATGCTCTTCTTCGATATAGCAGCCATCTGATTCCATTTCAACATAAGCAATACCTACGCCACATTCATTAAGTACCGTTTCTAATAACTGCATACACTCACCTCACTTCGAACTTTGTCTACCTTCTATATAAGCGCGAATTGCCGCTCTATCTATCTCGGTTAGTGGTTTACCACCAAAAGTCATAGCGTTGTCGAGCATCTTGTCTAAGTCGTCAGGCACACGCTCCTGTGTCGAATTAGGGTTGTCTGTGCGTCCTAGTAAGTAATCAATTGATGTGTCGAAATAATCTGCTATTTTTTTTAACTTATCTGTTCCAGGTACTCTTTTTTTCCATTGATAAATCGTGTTTGTCGGGAGGCCTACTTTGTTTTCAAGTACTGAGACACTAATACTTCTAGATTTGCAGAGCTGCTTAATCCGTTCCACTAAAATTTCCATTTTAATCACCTTTAAAGCTCAGATAGAATATAACTAATATTTTCATTAGTTATTAGTTGACAACTAATGAAAATATTAGTATACTTCATTCATAAGCTAGTTATTTAGCTAGAAACAAAACTAAAGAGAACCAATAAAATTCAAATTTTCGAGGTCGGCAAACTTAGAAATATTGATTTATGGCTTTTTAAAGTCTTATTTAGCTATACCTATATACTAATATATTTATTAGTTAAATGTCAACGATTAGTTTAATTTCTAGCTATATTCCTAGCTTAAATATATGAGAAATGAGGTGACGTTATGGTCATTGAAGATTTTCATGAAATGGTCCTGATTCAAATGAAACGTCAAGATAAAACCTGGAAATACCTAGGAGAATTAATCGGAACTTCACCGACATACGCCAAGCAAATTGTAGAAGGTGTTCAAAAAGGCCCTAAAGCCCAGGCATACAAACGTACAATCGCCAACGATTTACAGATTGCAATAGTAAAGGGGGCGTAATCTATGTTTCAGCAACAAAGACAGTCAGTGACGGTGGATATTCAGGTTGATGACGCGTACTGGAAAGAATATGCAGACGCATACCTTAGAGAACTGTTTGAGCATTATCTACGACCACAGTTTTTAACTATTGCTGACATGGAAAAAATTACTCGTCGTAAACGAGCATGGATAATGGAGTACATCGTCGATGACCCATATGTTCGGAAAAACAAGTTAGCTAAAAAAGACACAGATGGTAAATGGCTTTTCGATGCCGAGAATATCCGCCCGTTTTTAAAACGATTATTTGATGATTTACCAGATTATTAGAGAATGGAGGCAACACAATGAATCAACCACAAATTTTTAATTTCGAACAAAACGAGGTTCGAACGGTTTTAGCAAATGATGAACCATACTTTGTAGGGAAAGATGTTGCAACAGCGTTAGGGTTTAAAGATTCGAATAACGCTTTAAAACAACACGTTGAAAATGAAGACAAAATCATAGGGTGCCAAAACACCACCCCATCTTTTAAAGATAAATTAGGAAGGAACCAGTATCCAACTTTAATAAACGAAAGTGGAGTTTATGATTTGATTTTTGGTAGCAACTTGCCGTCAGCAAAAAAGTTCAAACGCTGGGTGACAAGCGAAGTCCTACCAGCAATCCGTAAACACGGTATTTATGCAACAGATGAGTTGCTAAATAACCCAGATTTACTTATCGGAGTAGCAACCAAACTTAAAGAGGAACGTGCTTTACGATTAGTCGCTGAACAACGGGTAAATGAGTTACAACCCAAAGCGGAGTACTATGACAACATTTTAAAAAACAAAAGCCTTATGACAATCAGTATCATAGCTAAAAATTACGGCATGAGCGCAACCAAGATGAACAATCTATTGCATGATTTAGGTGTTCAGTACCGTCAAGGTAATGCTTGGTTACTTTATCGCAAACACCAAGACAAGGGCTACACACATACCGAGATGATCCCAGTACAAGGTAGCGAGAATTTGAAACCTAGTACTAAGTGGACACAACAAGGTCATATTTTTATCTATCAACTTTTGAAGGATAACGGAATACTTCCTTTAATCGAACAAAAACAACTCGCATAGGAGGTAACAGAATGAAAATCAATAAAAAATTAGAGAAAAAATGGCAAGTGTGGGAAACGATGATGGAAGGCGCTGAGATGTTTCTAAATGCTGCAAGAGATTTGGGTTCAACTGTCATAAACGAGGATGATGCTGTTGTTTGCCTAACTAGTGAAAAAATCCAATTAACCATAGAGCAATTGAAAGATGCAAAGGAATTAGTTGAAAAGCTAGAGTTTGCAGAAGAAATAGTAAAAACGCTCCCTACTATTAGAGGCAGTAAGGAGCATCATGAATTGAATGTTGAAAAAGTAACAGATTCTGATGAACAGTCATCTATTTTTTCAGGAATGACTTTTGAAAGGCCGCCAATTTCAAAAAAAGAATACATCGCTCTGTACGAAGATTATGTTAGGCGAGCGAGATTCTAGTAGTTACGGGATTCAAGTTCACTCATAAAACCATCGTTTATGAAAATCTTATCAAATTGTGCAATTGAAAGTCGTACATTTTTTAGCTCTGATGATAGATACGAGTATATTTCTTCAATATTTTTTTCAGATTGAACTAACAATTGATTTTCCAAAACGTGAATCCATGTATCGGGTGACAAAGACTCAATCTTTGCGCGAATCTTGATAGCTAGCTCTGGGTCAGCGACTTCAAGATAACGAAAGCTTATTATATATTTTTTCAATTAGTATTCTCCTTTCGATTATTTCAGCATTGCAGTGCTGATAATTAAATTATACCAAAAAGAAGAATCTCATAGGCACAACAATAACGAGAACCTGCACAAGCAGGGATGAGGAGGAATCAAATTTGATGTCGTAGATAGAATTGCGAATTTTCGACACTGAATACGGATATATAGGAGGTAATTTGATGGCATACACAGTACAACAAGAACACCAAATTCTCAATCTTATAAGGCTACGTAGAAAAGAATTACAGGATGATCGTGCAGCACTCAGAAAAGCCGATGAGCTTTCAGATAGACAAGCAGAGCTGATTGCGAATGAGCTTGAAGATTTACGCAAGTTAGAAATTAAAAATAGGGAGATAAGACTATGAAAAAGACAGACACGCTTTTTATCGGAGTCATTTTAGGTTTACTCGTACTAGTAGCGCACTACAGCGTAGTGGGAGGGAGTATTTTCGCAAGTTTAATGGTTTTGATAAACCTAATAGATTCGAAGGAAAGGAGAACGTATGGATCGAAAAGAAGCTTTGAAAAAAGGAAAGGTGATTGCTGATAGATGGTGGCGTGACAATAAGTCAACTTTCTTAAGTCAACAGGTGATCAATAAACAAAAGAAATGGCAGGAGATCAAATGAAACTAAGACAAAAAATAAAAGAGTATCTATTTTATAGACATGTTTTTTATTGTCCGGATTGTCGTCATACATTACGCCTTAACAATAAGTTACTACAACAGTGTCATCCATGGGATGGACCATATTGTCCAAAGTGTGGAGAAAAAATACAAAAAAAGTGACTCAGCCGGCAAGCATCGAGTCACTAAAGAAAATACATCTAAGGAGATGTTAACACATGAAAAAAGAACTTTCCACTCTAGATCAATATTTGACTGACCCCGATTGGGGACAAATGAATATTAAAGAAACAAATAACCGAAAAATTAGACGAAATCTTTTGACGGATGAAGAACTAGCATGTGATCAAGATGATCTGGGTAACTTTGTGAGTCTTTGGGATCATATCTATCTTATCCATCTATCAAAACATTCAAATAAACCAGAATATATCTACGTTATCGAAGATGGCTTGATTGATGCGCTAGAAGAGTATGAGAGAGGAAATTTGATCGATATCTCATACTACGGGCAAGGGAAAAAATACATTGCTGATCTGGAGGCGGTATTCGATGAGCGAAACGAATGAAACTACAAATTTTGAAAAGCTATTTAGTAGAAAACTCAATAAGTCTCTAAAGAAGAAGGGCAAGTTTGATTATCTGTCATGGGCACGAGCGTGGGAGATGATGAAAAAGGACGATCCAGAGGCAACAGTAACCATAAACGAGTATAAACATTACAGAGTAGTTTCAGGAACGCACCAAGACTTTCTGGTTGAAGAGTACAAACCTTATTTGACAGATGAAACAGGAACTTATGTATCTGTGTCTGTCACGCTAAGAGGCAGGACTGAGACAGAACTTTTCCCGGTGACAGATTACAACAATAAGCCAATTGCTAAACCGGATGCAAGTCAGATTAATAACTCGGTTAAGCGTTGTTTTGTTAAAGCTTTAGCTCTCCATGGGTTAGGATTACACGTTTATCAAGGGGAAGATATTCCAGCTCCACCAAAAATTGATACAAAAAAATTGAATATGCTTGAAGAAATAATTAATAACTTTAATGGAGAAATGGGCGAAGACATGGTGCCTACATTAATCGAATTTGTTAACGAACAGACTGTTAAACGGAATCTAATTGCTGAGAAAGTAAATGCTCTTGAGGATTTAACTTATGAACAATGCGGATTGATGGAAAGAGCAATTGCTAAAAAACGAAATGAATTAAGTAAGAAGAAGTGAAATAAGTGTTTAATTCATTAATCGATTCCTATTCAGCAGTTCTTAGAAAGTTCAAAGGAAAAGACATTGCCGCAACAATCAACGAAGAAGTAAACATTGAACGACTTAAAACGATGTACGAAGGCTATGAAGGTGATCGGATCATTGAAGTACGTTTCATCGATCCACGTCGCTTCACAGCCCAGCAAAGAAACTTCATCTATGCGCTCATAGGCGATATCTTCATTGATACAGGCACGCCAACAGATTTCTGGAAGGAATTCTTCTACTCTCGTTTTGAAGGTGTCACAGGGCGAAAAATAAGCCTCAAGGACGAATCGGATACAACCGTAAGTGACGCAAACATCCTAGCAAATATCATCTTAGATTTCATCTTTGAACATCATATTCCATTCAAAGAAGGTTATGAGATTTTACCAGCGAATCAAGAATACTACTTCTACAAATGTATTACCAAAAGAGTCTGTTGTATCTGTGGAAGAACAGGAGCGGATATTGATCACTTCGATAAAGCGTTGGGTAGACGGAAACGTAAGAAAATTGATCATTCAGAATACACTTACGCAGGACTTTGCAGAATACACCACACAGAAAAACATCAAATCGGTGTAACTAATTTTAAGAACAAGTATCAAGTCATCGGTATTAAATTGAACGAAGAAACGATTAAACGACTAAAAATTGGAGGCTAGGCACATGCCAAACTGGGCTGAAGGTACACTAAAAATCAGAGGAACTCAAGAGAATGTGATCAACTGTTTAAAAGAATATGTGACAGGAAATGTATATCCGATTTTCGAAAAAAATGAAGAAGGAAATGCGATTTTAAAACAAGGGCAACATGAAGTTTCGATCAAAAGGGATGAATGGGAATTTTCGATGAGTTGCAAGGACGGTTTTTATATTAAGAATACTCGAAGAGCTTTTATAGAATCTACAGAAATACAATTTTATTTGGAAAATGAGATTGGAAATGTTGAAATTACCGGCTTCAAGCAAGCTTGGTCAGTTGAGCCTAGTGGCTTTTTAGAAATGTCTAAGAAACATCAATTAGATATTAAAATCTTTGCATTTGAAAGAGGCATGGAGTTTACACAAGAAATTGAAATTATCAAAGGGGAAATAACTAAAGATCTTGGTAAAGAATATGAAGATTATTTTTGGAGTGTCCCTTTTGCATCAATAGGGGGATAAGAATGGCTGAAAGAAGAATGTTCGCAAAGACGATTATTGATTCTGATGCATTTCTAGATATGCCTTTATCAACACAGGCATTATATTTTCATCTATCAATGCGTGCAGATGACGACGGATTTATCAATAATCCTAAAAAAATTCAACGTATGGTTGGTTGTGGCGATGATGATTTAAAACTGCTTATGGCAAAAAGATTCATCTTAGTTTTCGAGAGTGGCGTGATCGTAATTAAGCATTGGAAAATACACAACTATATTCAAAAAGACAGATATAAGCCTACTTTATATCAAGATGAAAAAGCCCAGATAGCTGTCAAAGAAACGAATGCTTATACCTTTGTTGAAAACTTATCAGAACCTTCTGAAACCTCTACGGAACAACCTTCCGAAGATGTGTATCCATCATGTATACACGATGGATACAGTTTGGAGACACAGGTTAGGTTAGGTAAGGTTAGGTTAGGTAAGGATAGTAAAAAGATAAAAGATGTAACACCTTGTAAGTATTCTGACGAACACTTACGTCTTTCTCAAAAGTTACAAAATAATTTGACCAATGATTTCCCGAAGGAAATGGATAAAGTCGATATAAGCAAATGGGCTGACATAATTAGGCTAATGGAAAAACAAGACAAATTAAGTATCGAAGCTATTGAGTATGTGATCGACTGGTTGCCAACAAATGAGTTTTGGTTTGGAAATATAAGAAGCGCTAAGAAGCTACGGGAACAGTTTGAGAAGCTTAAATTTCAAATTAAATCAGAGAAAGAAAAAAATAAGCAACCTAAATCTGGCTATCAAAAGAATATAAGACGAGAGAAGCTTCCTGATTGGGTTGATAAGCCTCAAGAAGAAAAAGAACTTGATCCACAACAAAAAGCAGAAATCGATGCACGTTTCAAAGCATATTTGGCACAGAAAGCTCAAGAGGAAAAAGAAGATGACTGTTAACCACTTTATTGCACAACTTGAAATGATGCGTGTCGAAGAGTTAAGACGAAGTTTAGCTTATGACGATGAGTGGCTCAATGCGTTCCATACGGGACGTGAGAGCGCACTAGCACACGTACTAAAAATATTAAAGGAGGCGCAGAATGAATGTTAGATATGCGAATAGAGGACTATCGGATCGCAACTACAAGCGATTGCAAAAATATTGTTCTCTCACGTGTCGTACGTGATGAGTCTGAAAAGATCCAATATACCGAAAATACTAAAGGTGAGCAGGAAGAATCGACTTCCTTTATTGGTTACTATCAAACACTGACTATGTGTTTAAGAGCCATACAGCGTGACTACGTGCTGAGAGAAGGTCACGTGATAAAAAGTATTATCGAGTATAAAAAGGCGCTTGAGCGTATCACCAGACAGTTTGAATAGGTATGCACAATCGAAGGAGGATCAAATGAGTTTATCTAAGCAAGAAAAACGTTTATATCGAAAAAAGATGATGCAGATAATGAGAGGTCGATCCGTTGAGGATCTAACAGACGAAGAGCTTAAGAAGGTTCAGGTGATACGAGGCTTCATTGATTATGACACAATGGACGACTCACACCCTCTGCAAAAGATGAATTTTGAAACATTCACCTATGAAGATTATAAGAGACTACGAAAAACTGGTTACACTGTCAAAGCCATTAAAGAAGCACTTGGCGTTGGTGGTTCGGTTTGGGCCAAGTGGCGTGAACAAAATATTCCAGATAAAGAAAAAAATCAGTATATAAAAAGAAATCAAAAAAGGAAAAGAATCGCCGTATATCACGATGGAAAAATCTTAGTTCAGGGATTATGTGAAGATATCGGTCGGGAGCTAGGATTGAAGCCAAGCACGATATATACGTATGCAAAAAGGGAAACGACAGACGTTAAGAAACGAACATTCAAATACTTGGAGGAAGAAAAATGAAAAAACTAATAATGTTAATTGTGACTATAGGTATGGTTTTTAGTTTATCGGCATGTCGTCAAGCTACGAAAGTGTCTCATAACGTAAGCCAAGAAGCAGATAACTTCAATGTAATTCGTCGTGTCGCTGTTATGAACACATTATCTAACACAGTAGAATTTGAGGTTATTGGAAGAATCTCGGTAAACACTAGTAATTCTGAAAAGCTTGAGATACTAGTCGAAACGGAAGAAGGAGTTTACAAAAAGCATTTAATCAATATGACGCAGTTCAATATGTACGTGATAGAAGATCTCGCTGGCGCTGAAGTGAACCAATACAAATATGAAGTCAACTATATGCCTGAGAGCATTGTACCTTTCACCATGACAGAAAATAAGTAGGAGGGACAATAAATGGATGCACCAAAAGAATTATATTCAGATGCATTAAGAGGTGCTCGAAATCAGCTAAAGGGTGCAAAAAGAGCATATAAAATACAACCTACGCTCGAAAATGAACGCAGAGTAAAAGCAATTCGTCGTAGATGTTCCATTTATGGTAAGTTACAGAAAGGGGACAGCAAATGAAACGAATATCGATCAGTACAGCCATTCGTCGATTAAGAAGCTATCTATACGCATGCGCTACTGGCGAAGAACGAAAAGGCATAGAAAAGGCTATTGTTATTTTTGAGAGTATGGAGGACAGCAAATGACACCGAAGTTTCGAGCATGGGATAAGAAAAACAAGTCAATGCATGAAGTTGAATTAATAGATTTTAGCGATAATATAGGCTATTTATCCATAGAAAACGGTAGAGGTGATTGGTACAGCTTTGAAGTCGATACCATACTCATGCAATCCACAGGACTGAAAGATAAGAACGGTGTAGAGATTTTTGATGGGGATATTGTAGCGGTCGAAAATCATCCCTTTCAAAGAAAAGAAGATAGAGGTGTAGGAATAGAAATCGAAGGCAATTATGTAGTTGGATGGGATCAACTCGACTTAACATGGTGTGCCGGAAGTTTATTATTAGCTAGGCTAAAGCCTTATGTAAAGGTCGTCGGAAATTTATACCAGAATTCAGAGTTGTTGGAAGAAGTGAAGAAATGAGATTTTTAGACTTATTTGCAGGTATCGGCGGATTTCGATTAGGTATGGACTACGCTGGACATGAATGCGTAGGCTTCTGCGAGATCGATAAATTCGCAAGAGCTAGTTACAAAGCGATACATGATACAGAAGGAGAGGTGGAAATGCATGACATCACAACAGTATCAGATGAGTTTGTTCGAGGACTCGGACATATCGACATTATCTGTGGCGGATTTCCGTGCCAAGCTTTCAGCATTGCAGGAAAGCGGAAAGGTTTCGAAGATACTCGAGGAACTCTCTTCTTTGAAATTGCAAGGTTCGCATCTATTCTCAGACCACGCTATCTATTCCTTGAGAACGTCAAAGGACTCCTTAATCACGAAGGAGGGGCTACGTTCGAGACGATCCTCAGAGCCTTGGATGAACTCGGGTATGATGTGGAATGGGATTGTATTAACTCAGCGGCTTATGTTCCGCAAAACAGGGAGCGAGTATTCATTATCGGACATCTTAGAGGAGAACGTGTCAGAAAAGTATTTCCTTTCGAGAGAGATGACCAATCGCTTGTTGAGTTACAAAGACAACAAAGTTCAGTCAATACAATCACAGCAAGATATGGAGAAGCAGCAGGAGTCGGGTCGTACGTTATTGAAAGTAAACAGCAGAAACAAGTAGCAATACCAGTGCTTACGCCTGATCGCATAGAAAAAAGGCAAAACGGCAGACGTTTTAAAGAAGATGGAGAAGAGATGTTTACTCTTACAGCTCAAGATCGACATGGAATCCTAGTCAGAGAAGCAACTACAAAAGGATATGCAACAGCTTTACCAGGAGACAGCGTGAACATCTCTCATCCCAACTCAGAAACTAGGCGTGGACGTGTGGGTAAAGGAATAGCGAATACACTACTAACTGGTGAAGAACAAGCAGTTGTTACAGAAAACTATCGAATTCGTAAACTTACACCACGTGAGTGTTGGAGATTACAAGGATTCCCAGATTGGGCATTTGATCGAGCAAAAGAAGTAAACAGCGATAGTCAACTTTATAAGCAAGCTGGTAACAGTGTGACGGTGCCAGTGATTGCAGATATAGCAAAGAGATTGTGAAGGGAGAACAACAATGAAGACAATTAAACAATTGCAAAAAGAAATACACGAGAACGCAGTGAATCACGGATGGTGGGAGGAAGAAAGAGAATTCGGAACATTAATTGCTTTATGTCATTCAGAGTTATCAGAAGCGCTAGAAGAGTCTCGAAATGGTCATGACTTAAATGAAACATACATGGGCGAAAACGGAAAACTTGAAGGTGTACCGTCAGAACTTGCAGATGTGGTTATTCGGATCATGGATATGTGTGAAAGATATGAAATTGATCTACAAGAGATCATTGAACGAAAACATGAGTTTAATAAAAGTAGAGAGTATAAGCATGGTGGAAAGAAGTTTTAACAAGGAGGAACAGCGATGAATATCAAGGAAATTAAACGTAAAATATCAGATCGTTCTGCTATTGGACCAGAGGAGTTTCTAGCTGGACATATCGGTATGAGGGATTACGCTGTGGAGTTACTGAATGCACTAGATGAACCGCAGAAGCCAGTAGTGCCGGAGTTTGTGGCGGAGTGGATAGAATACGCTAAAAAGAAAGGCGATAGTCTAAGAGACTCTTTTAAGCCATGGATTCTCTATGGGGTTGAATACAGTAAAGCGGATAGATGGATCGATGATAATCAAGAAACATTCGCTCAAGCATGGTTATCTGGCTACGAGGTCGAGAAAGAGCCGTTGTATTATGTTTATTTACCGAAAATAATCGTGTTACCAGAAATGATGATTCCAGATATTGAAGGGGCTTATTTAATGAAGAGTGGTGATGAAGTTGAACTAGCCGATAATAATGATTTCGACGATATGAAGTTCACTGAATCAGAAATCAAAGCAATTGATGAAAGATATTGGTCGTTTGCTGTGCCGGTGGAAGAGGTGGCGGAGAAACATGGAATATAAAAAGAGACCAGCAATTGTAGAAGCAGTGCAGTTCAACTCTAGTTATTCGAAAAATTGGAAAGAGTGTCATGATTTCATCGGTGGTTTTAGTGGCGAACGTAATTTCATTGATGAAACTTGGCGTGAAAAAAATAGAAGCGAAAGAATACCTTGTGTTTCCACAGGCGATGGAATAAAACAACTTACTAATAAAGATTACATTGTAAAAGATGAGTTTGGGAACTTCCATATATATAAACCAGATGTATTTAAAAAAATGTATGAGGTGGTAGAAGAATGAGTGAATTAACTAAAGAATTAGAACAAGATAAAGCTTTTATAGAAAAAGTCGCAAACAGAATCTATTCAGATACGGATGATATAGAAAGAGTTACGTCAGAGCCTGAATGGATTTGTAAAATGACTGATATAGCTGATAAATATATTACACGTTTTGAGGCATCTTATAATTTTGCTAATAATCTTGCGGACGAACTATTAGCTTCTAATGTCCAACTCAACGGCAACCAGAAAGTCGTATTGGAATGGTTGAAACTAACTGCACCAACAGGAAAGCCAATGCAAGTTGTATTTTGGATGATGAACAATGCAGCATGGGGGCATCTTGATGAATTACGGGATCCTTTGCTGGAGTTAACAGATGATCAGCAATTCGAAGTCCTAGCAGCATTCGCTCAATGGGGATTAGAACAGGAGGCCGTCAATGAGAAATAAATACCCGGGCTATTGCTATCGATGTGGCGGCTTCGTTGATCGTGGTAAAGGACATTTCGAGAGGAAAAACGGACATTGGAGGATCCAGCACGCAGATTGCGCAATCAAATATCGAGGCACTAAAGTTCAAGGAAATGAGCAACGACCTAAACAGGAGGAAGCGGGATGAGTGGATATGGAAATTCTATGATAAATACAATATATAGTATGCGAAAGTATGTTCCTACAATATATTGTGGATAAACCTGTGGATACTGTGGATAACAAAAAAAGCCAACACTTTCGGTTGGCAAATCACTTTCTTCTATAAATGAATAAAAGAACAATTATGTAGAAGATAGATGTGATTATTAAACCTATTAAATAGAAATTGAACAAGTAAATAGGATCTGATAATGAATGATATACAATTTTTAAGATAAAGAAAATCGAAGGTAAAGAAGATAGAAGAAGTATGATGTCATATTTTTTCCAATTATGGAAGAATAGGAAAATAACATTAAAAATAAAAAAAGGAATCAAAAACAAAAGCATACTCAAATGTATCAAACAACTCACTCTTGTTTCCCCACAATAACGATAATAGCATTTTCCTTTTTTAGAAGAATGAAATTATAAGGATAAAACAGGAAAATATTTCAAATAAAACTTTGAGAAGAGTTGCAAGCAAAAAAAGCCGGATCGCTCCGACTGATTTAATAAATTCGCCAAGTTTATTATATCACAAAAAGGAGCGGTTTGACTTAATGCAATTACTAAGAGATGTAGACTTTAGGCAGACAAGATGTAATGCGAGAGATGTGTTGAAAAACTTCCGACGGTTGGAACGAATGGCAGGTCGTTCATTGATAGACATTAAGTCGCCGATTATAACCGACATGCCTAGATCGCCGAAACACGGCAACAAAACAGAAGATGCGCTTATTCAAATGATGGACCTAGAAGCAGAAAGAGATGCGATTTTAGTAGCATTGATGAGCTTGAGTCTTATCAGTCGTCAAATACTCTATTATAGTTTTTGCGATGTTAATAAGCACTCTAATTATGAAATAGGACAACTAATACAGGGGTATGGAGAGAAAAACGTAGAAAAGCTAAAGTCCAATGCATTAATCGAATTTGCAGAAGCGTATAAAAAAGGTTCATTGATAAAGTATCGGTAATTTTTTGTAGGGTTTTTGTAGGGATATTGTAGGGTTTTTGGACGAAAAAGCGTGTTAATATGATATTGTCGATAGATTAGGAAACAGGACATCGAAAAAAACAATTTGAAGGGAGGAAGTCTCCCTCATCGTTGTAATTAAGCTTCGATAGACAGCAGCAAATAAACTAAAGGATGTGGGGTTCAGCTCCTGCGGATAGTTCATATGTTGCTGTCTATTCTTATTATGTCGCTGTGGCGGAAGTAGGAGACGCAACGGTCAATGTGAATAACCTCGTGAGAACCTAGTAGGTTCTTGTGTGTAGTGCAATCCCACTCCAGTGACTTTGGGAGGACTTATTTAACACTGGTCAGTGTAATAAGTATCTGACCCATAACAATAGCAACTGAGGCTGTGGTAGGGAAGAGAAGCGGTTGTCAGGCTTGTGTAAGGTTGTTGGATTTGTTTGTATCTACAATATGAACATGCTTTACTAATTATCAAAAATTGTTTATCCTGTATGGAAAATGTTCTCAGAGGTGAAACGATTTATGTTAGAAACTAGTGAATTGAAAAAAGATGGCATCTACATGGCTAAAGTAGTCGGAGAAAAAGAACTTTATAAAATCAAAATTCGTAATATTTTAGAAAGAACAGCAGTCGTCGAGTTAGTGGACGACAGCAATAAGGTAGCTGTAGTTAAGTTAAAAGATATTAGAGAAGCTGTCCTATAAAGGATAGCTTTTTGTTTTGAGAAAAAAATTTGCCGGTATCAAATCTGGCAGATTGTAGGGCCTATTTACTTATAATTCGAGTTTTGCAACAAAAGCTACAAAATAAAAATTCGTCTGAGGGTCTTTTTAAGCTAATAGAGAGAAGAGCATCATTATGTTCTGTATGATACCCGATAGCAGTGATTTCATCTTTTTGTTTAATACGATGGCAAGTGCATTCGTGAATGACGAATCGATTATTCGATATTTTTAACTTTTTCTTTTTGATCACATAGTAAGGCATTTTACTTACCTCTCTTTTTTACTCTATTATACAGCGAAAGGATAAAAAGTCATGAAAAAGTTAAATCAGATGAATGATTAGAAGGGACAAGGTAAAGACTCGTAAGCAATACAAGCTACATTTTTTTACAACATTTGATCAAAGTGTATTGTCTAGGGAGGACTGTTTACACAAGTCTGTCACTTAGAATGTATGAGATAAACTTGGATGTTACAGAGTCTTGCTACCAATATCTTAGGAGGGAATTATGAAAACGAGGCAAATAATTTGGAGAAAGATTACACGCTAATCCAAGATGCGTCAGAGGCCAATAATCAAATTATATCAAAAAAGCCTATACTAGTTTCCGCTAGTATAGGCAAATGACTATAGTAAAAAACAGTTTACAAAAAACGAGCATTAATGTCTAGTGAAATCATTATTGCCCATTTATAAGAAAATCAAACACACTTCTCTGTGTAGTTACATAAGATCGTTCGTTGAGAGGTCTTTTTTATTTTGTCTTAAGGAGGAATGAACTCATGAAACAATACACTGATAAAGATTTTGAGGAAATGAAACAATTAAAGAAGGGCTTTGAAGAAGTTGGTCAAGGTCAAGTATTTACGATTGGAACTATTCAACGTAGATTACGTGTTGGAAAGGAACGAGCTACTGCTCTTTACAATGATTTGATCTCAGATAGAGAGAAGGCCACGTGATGAGAAACTACTGGTACGTATCACTATCTAATAGGTATCCACAGCCGAATGAAGGTGATCTAGTTAGAGTCGTCCAGTCAGTTCAGATCAAAAAGAAATACTCCATTGTAGAAATGAGCAGAGAAGCGACACCGAAAGAAATTGACAAATATAATCTTCGATACTGTGGATATGGCTACTTTAATGAATCACATATTGAAGAAAATATTAACAAGAATTCGAGGGATACAAATGCAAATTGAAGTAATGAAGTTACAGGACTTAAAGCCTGCTGATTATAATCCAAGAATTAAGTTAGAACCTGGTATGGCCGAATACGAGAAGTTAAAACAGTCCATTTTGGAATTCGGCTTTGTTGATCCACCTATTTTTAACAAACGAACAGGAAATCTCGTAGGCGGTCATCAACGGGTTGCTGTGGCTAAAGATTTGGGCCTATGCGAAGAGATAGAGGCATCTGTCGTTGATTTACCACTTGATAAGGAAAAAGCTCTTAATGTGGCTCTCAATAAGATTACTGGTCGTTGGGATGATGAAAAGCTTTCTGTTTTGTTGAAAGAATTAGAAAATGAAACCATTGTTTTAACAGGGTTTGAATCGGAAGAAGTAGAAGAATTACTTACTGCGTTTGAGTATAAAGAAGATACCGAAAAGCCTGTAATAGAAGATGGATTCGAAGTGAATGAATTTATAGAAAATCATTCTGATCCTAGAACTAAATATGGTCAACTATGGAAGCTGGGTAAGCATTATTTATTATGTGGCGATGCTACGAAAGCGAGCGACGTCGAAAGATTGCTACAAGGTAAAAAGGCAAATTTAGTTGTCACTGACCCACCATATAATGTAGCGGTGAAATCTGATAATAAAGAATTAAACGAATCTGGTCGAGATAAAATTATGAATGACGATATGAGTGATGAAGAGTTTGATCAATTTTTAATGTCTGTATTCCAAAACTATGCTGATTCTATGGAAGATAACTCAGCAATTTATGTCTTTCATGGATCTTCTTATCAACGAGAATTTGAAAATAGCATGAATGCTGCAGGTATTGTAGTTCGTTCACAGTGTATTTGGGTTAAAAACAATGCAACGTTTGGTTGGAGTCAGTATCGTTGGCAACATGAACCAGTTTTTTATGCATATAAGGAAAGATATGCACCTACGTGGTACGGAGATAGGAAACAGACAACGGTTTGGCAAGACGACTTACTAGAAGATTTACCAGCAACCATTTGGAGAGTTCCCAAAGATGATGTGAATGCATATTATCACCCGACACAAAAGCCACTATCATTAATTGCTATACCAGTAAAAAATAGTTCTAAAAGACAGGATATCGTTTTAGATTTGTTTGGCGGGTCTGGTAGCACATTAATGACCTGTGACCAGTTAGATCGTGTTTGTTATACTCTCGAATTAGATCCTCTATTTTGTGATGTAATTATTGAGAGATGGGAACGAGCAACAGGCAACGAAGCAATTTTAGTTTCAGAATAAAAAAGAAGCCGAGTGCGCTAACACTCGACTACTTCAACAAGGACCGTAAGCCCCCGAAGACACAGAAACCACACGCGCGTGCTTTCTAGACAGTTCTGTGTCTTTTAGCATTCTAACAAATGCGGGGTGCTTACACAATGGAAAACGAAAACTTTGATTTAGATTATGAGATTGAAAAAGCGATGGAGAAAGCAGAGTCTATTGATGAATATAAAAAGATCATTCGTGTCGCTTTGGGGAAATGGTTGAAAAATCTCCAATCAGGACAAATCAAGTTAGATAAAGTTTCCGATTTAAAGATATTAATTGAAGCTGATCTCATGTTGAAAGATATTGATAGTTAGAGGATAATTAAACTAAAAATATTGGAGGACATAAGATGGTTTTAAATATCTTATTTGATCATAATGGTAATTTTATGTGGTCAAGTTTAGCAACTTTAGCTAGTTTTATAGCTGCATGTTTAGCTTATAGAAGTTCAAGTAAAAATAGTAAAATTCAAAAAGAAATTGCTCAGCAACAAATAGATGCTAATTTAAAAGCAAAAGCAAGAATAGAATGGATAACCGAGGTACGAAACTTAGTTAGTAAATATTTATCTTATCTGTTCGATATTAAAATATTGGTTAGCAGAATGCAAGATATTGAAGAGGAATTAAGTGGTTTAGAGAAGAAAATGAATCAAGAACCAACTTATATTAATAGACAAAAGGAGTTAAAAATAAAACAATTAAAAAAAGAAGAGGAATTAATGATTTGTATACAAGAATCTATTTTAACTGCAGAAAAAATATTACTTCATTTCAGCAAAAAAGACGAGCATAAGGCTATTGAGAAAGAGTTATCAGATTCTGTAGATATTATAAAAGATATAGAGGCAAGAGAAGCGAGACCAGGTTTCTACAATTTGCATTTGCCAAAAACTGATAAAACTTACGCTAGTGAAATGAGAGGTTTGATTGATAATTCAATTACTAGTATACGTAATATTTTTCGTGAATATCTAAAAACTGAATGGGATAGAGCAAAAAAAGGAGATTAGAAAAACAAAACTCAACCTAAACAGAATGTGAGGTGGTGTGTATTGAATGGCAAGAAAACGTGATCCAAGACGTGATGAAGCCAAAAGAATTTGGTTGGAATCCAACGGAGAAAAGCAATTAAGGGAAATTGCATCAGAATTAAATGTTTCAGATTCACAAGTTAGAAAATGGAAATCACTAGATAAATGGAGCGCTGAATTGAAAGGTAATGTTACCAATGTGAAAGGTAACGTTACTAATCAAGGAGGCGCTCCTTTTGGTAATCAGAATGCAAAGGGAAATAAAGGTAATAGCCGAGCATCACCGCCAGTAGGCAATAAGAACGCTTTGAAAACTGGCGAGTACGAAACAATATTTTTTAATACGTTAAGTGATGATGAGAAGGACATCTATTCAAGTTTAGATGATGATCCTTCTTTTGTTTTGTCTGAAGAAATACGGTTACTGAAGATTCGGCAGCTACGAATGATGAAAAGAATCAAAAAAGCCGAAGAAGGGCTAAATGAGGAAGAAGTTGAGCGACTACAACAGCTAAGAAAAATAAAAACTCCCATAGAAAAAGATGGCAAAAAGCTAGAAATCAAACGTGAAGCAATGCAAGATATCCAAGTAAGTAGAAAAGTATACCGTAAAATTGATGATATTCTTTCAATTGAAGATTCGCTAACTCGGATTAGTAACCAGTTGACAAAATCGATTAAACAACTAAATGAATTATCTCTATTAGGAGGAAAAGTTGTATTAATGGAAGAGCAGAAACGGAAGCTAGCCTTTGAAGCGGATATTCTCGAACATAAAGTCTCTAAACTTATTCTGAAACAAGGTGAGCAAAATAAAGTACAGGGCCTTATCGATATCGGTCAATCGCTTATTGGCCCAATAAAGAAAGATGAGGAGAGTGATGCAGATGAGCCGGTTGAAACTATCGACTAAGCAACAAGAGAATATTTTCCAATCGCTCAAGGGAATTCGGATGGAATTGAACGAGGGAACGATTCGTTCGGGAAAAACGATGTCAGATGCACAAAAGATGGCGCTGATCTACGCTGGCCATCCTGATACCAATCATCTTGTACTCGCTTATAACCAAGAACAAGCTTATCGAATGTTTATGGATTGCGAAGGATTTGGACTCGAACATATCTTTGCCAGCTGCGCTGAAATAAGACATGATGAGCACGGAGATCACCTATGGATAAATCTTCCTTCAGGAGAAAAGAGGATCTATTATAAAGGCGGAGGTAAGGTGAACGCTGTTGGCGCCATCACTGGGATGTCATTTGGAACGGTCACTTTTTTAGAATTCAACCTGCTTAACAAAGCTGTCATAGAAGAGGCTTTTCGTCGGACTAAAGCTTCTAGCTTTCGTTATCACCTCGCTGAACAGAATCCACCAGCACCAAATCATCCGAACCTAGAAACGCTTAAACCCTTTATAGAAACTGGGTCTTTTAAGTTTCGTCATTGGCGACCACAAGATAATCCTATTTTAACGAAACAAGCTTTAAAAGAATGGGAAGCGGAATGTAAAGTCTCCGAGTATCTTTACAAACGAGATTGGCTAGGTGACCGTGTGATGCCTGAAGGTGTGATCTATTCAATGTTTAACGAAGATACTCATCTGTCGAAGGAAATCATCGGCAAGCCTGTAGAAGCATTCTTTAGTGCAGACGGCGGACAAAGTGATGCAACTACCTGTTCCTTAAATCTCGTTACATGGAAAGACGGAAAGTATTATCTCTATCGAATGGCTAACTTCTACCATAGTGGTGCCGACACGGGTGTCACGAAAGCGATGAGTGAGTATGCCAAGGAAATTAAGCAGTTTAAAGAATGGTGTTATAAAGAGTGGTCATGGCTGCCTAAACCTTCAAAATTCTTTGTCGATCCAGCCTGTAAGTCATTGAGTGAGGAATTACGTGTGTTAGGAATCGTCACAACAAAAGCAGATAACAACTCAAAAGACAAAGTAACCAGCAATGGCACTAAAATTGAAGTAGGGATTGAACGAACGCAAAGCGCCTTTTCAAAAGGACGCTTTTTTCTTTACGATCATGATGGCAAGTATGGTCACTATCATTTCATCAAAGAATTAGGAATGTACGTTCGGAATGATTCTGGCTACCCAGTGGATAAAAACAACCATGCATTAGACGAATGTCGTTATGCGATTAATTACTTTACGAAACGCTATGTTCTTTAGCAGGAGGTGATCAAGTGTCATTTTGGCAAGCAATAAAAAGAGTTTTTGGAAAGGGGGCGGTTGCGATAGGAGCGAAAAAAGAGCTACAAAGTATTTTAGATCATCCAAAGATTCAAATGAGTCGTGAAGAATATGATCGTATTCAAAACAGCTTGCTCTATTATCAAGGGTACACCCATTGTAATTCTGATCAGAGGGCAAAGGCGAATATCAATATGGCCCGCAAGGTTGCTTCTGAATATGCGAAGGTAATGTTCAATGAACAGGCAGAAATCACGATCGGAAAAGACGATAAATCAAAAAAATATGATGAAGCTAGCGCTTGGATAGAGTCTGTGTTTCAACATAATGACTTCAAGCGTAATCTCAGTAAGTATCTTGAACCAGCAATGGCTCTTGGTGGCTTAGTTGTGCGACCTTATTTCAATGATCAATCAGGACAAGTGGAATTTTCATGGGCGCTCCCGGATGCTTTCTTTCCATTGGAAAGCAGTACAAATAAGATCAGTCAGTGTGCAATGGCATTTAAAACGATCAAAACCCAAGGGAACAAAACGTTCTATTATACCTTGTTAGAATTCCATGAGTGGATCGATGGTGAGTATTGGGTCTCTATGGAACTATACGAAAGTGAAAAATCTAATGTGTTGGGGATGCAAGTATCTTTAAACACATTAAAGCAGTACGAAGAGTTTGAGGTGGCTGTTCATGGTGAAGAAATTGAACGTCCAATCTTCTCTTATTTCAAGACAGCTGGTTTTAATAATATCAACCCATACTCCCCACTTGGTGTTGGTGTGTACGATAACTGTAAACGAACGCTTGATCGATTAAACAAAGCACTTGATGCGTTCGATCATGAAATTGACGTGGGTAAGAGAAGAGCGGCCTTTCCGGAATCTATGCTAAGTGGAATTTCTGACAAGGGAACAGGCGAAACGAAATTAACCTTTGATACAGATGATGACTTCTATGTCATTGTTCCTGGTACGGACCCTGATGAATTTAAAATTACTGATTTAACTCATGATATTCGAACAGAACAATACATCGGAGCAATTAATCATCGCTTGCGACTTCTAGAAATGGAAGTGGGGCTGTCGACTGGTACGTTCGTTTTCGATGGTGCCGGGGTACGTACGACGAATAAGACGGCAACTGAGGTAATCAGCGAGAACTCGCAAACGTATCAATCAAGGAACCAACAAACAACCGAATTAGAGGAATTCATTCGGGATGTTGTGCTAGCGCTGTGTGAGCTAGGTCGAGCCACAGAAGTTGATGGGAAACCACTATTTAGTGGTGAATCTCCAAATCGTGAAGAGATAGGTGTGAATTTTGATGATGGCATCTTCTTAGATAAAAAGTCAGAATCTGATTATTATCGTGAACTGAAAAACGATGGGCTGATTCCCGGATGGTTAACTTTAGCCAAAATAATGAAGTTACCTGAAAGTAAGGCAAAAGATCTTTACCGACAAGCGCAATTAGATGTAGTTGATGAGACTACTGGTAAAATACGAGATTCTGGATACGAAGACTTCGAGGAGTGATTGAATGGCCATTACACCTAACCAGTTAGATATTGAGGCTTCTTACATTCAAGATGCTTATATGGCGATGGAAGATGAGATCATGAGGATGCTTGTTAAGCATTTGAAAATGCCAACTCGAACGCCTTTGAATGAGGACAACGCTTTTCGTTGGAAAATTGAAAAGATGCAGCAATTAAATTTATTGAATCAACAATCTTTGCAGCAATTGGTCAATGAAACAAGTCAGTATTCTTATGATCAGCTACGTAAAATCATCGTGGATATGGGGTTTGAAGTCATTTCAGATCTTGACAAAAACTTATCTCAACAAACTGGAAAAGAACCGCCATCACGAACTGAGATTGACAATGTGATGGAGTCGTATCTTAATCAGCAATGGCGAGATCTCGACAATCATGTCAATCAAACGCTGATCGACACTAATTATCCGAATAATCCACTGGCTAAAATGTATCAACAAGTTTTAAACGGTACTGTAGCCAAAATCATTGGCGGCACTAAAACGCCACAACAGGCGCTTAGAGAATCGATCTATGCGATGGTGGAAAAAGGGGTGATGACGACCTTTGTCGACAAATCAGGACGTGAATGGAGCCTTGAGCGCTACGTTCGGATGGTTTTGAAAAGCACAACTCATCGAGTTTATCAGGATCTA
Organism: Enterococcus pernyi; assembly: GCF_045371165.1. Classification (NCBI taxonomy): domain Bacteria; kingdom Bacillati; phylum Bacillota; class Bacilli; order Lactobacillales; family Enterococcaceae; genus Enterococcus; species Enterococcus pernyi. Next base: position 16,666 of record NZ_JBIQDM010000004.1, on the reverse strand, counting down.
CGACTTAAGCGAGGGTTAGAGCATGGAATTGTCACAGCGCTAATGAGTAGCCATATGGCTGCACGACCACACTGTGCCCATATCCAAGGCGGATGGGTCTTGCTTGTCCGTAAAGAGGATGCGCCGGAAGAATTACGTCATATTTCATCGATCTATGATTATGGATACGGTGAGCCTGACGGAACCCAAGGTATAAATTGTCGACATCGATTGTACATCCAAATCTATGATGAGGATCTTGATATTCATATGAAGCAGTATGATCCAAAACAAGCGATTGACAATGCGGACTTAGTTGCAAAACAGCGCCGCATGGAAGTCGCTATTCGACGTGCTAAGCGGCAATTGAACGCAGCAACGACAATGGACAACAAAGAAGATGTTCTGCACTTCAAACGACTGGTCAGACGACGTCAAGCAGCACTGCGTACTTTTATCAATGAGCATGATCAATTGTTACGTCGGGATTATTCGAGAGAGCAAGTGTATTCATAGAAGGAGGAAGTATGGTGGAGGATTAAAGTAAATTGAGCTTATCTGAAATCTTACTTGCATTTTATCAAATTGGCCTTGCAATGAAATATGAGAAGAAACCGCCGGATACTTGAAGGAGGTTGCAATGGATGAAAATGAATTAGAAGAATTTTGGGAGTTCGAAGATTTAGGTTTGTTTAGTCTAGCTTGCTAGGCTTTTTTTGCCTTCTTTTAGTTTTCAGGCATTAAAGAGAAAGCTGTATCGGGTGATGGCGTAACCATTAAATTTATCGGGTTGTGGCGTAACCACTAGGAGGTCACTATGAAAGATTTTTTTAAGTCAATGAAGATGAACTTACAGTTTTTTGCTGATCCAGAGTCTGATTCCGCTAGTGATGAGCAAGATCAAACTCAAACTGAGGAAGAAGTAGAAACTAAGGAAAAAGCAACGTTCCCTAAGAAGTATTCTCGTGATGATGTTGGCAAAATGGTTGCTGCAGAAACCAAGAAAGCCGTTGAGAAGGCGAAACAGGAATGGGAGAAAAATATTTCTAAGGATGCTGAGGATAAAGAGTCCTCGGAGCAGGATCAGAGTGGAAAAGCAGCCCAAGAAAAACTTGCTCAAAAAGAGGCAGAGCTAGCTAAAAAAGAAATTCGTCTAGAATATCGGGAGAAAGCGCAAGAAGAGGGACTGCCGTTGAAGATCATTGATTTGATTGATTGCAGCGACGCTGAAAAAGCAGAGGCATCATTTAAATTGGCGAAAGAGATTTTAGGAGAAACAACCTCAAAGAAAAAGAAAAAGCAGTTTGTCAGTGGAGGGAATCCTCAATCGGGAAACCCAGATCAGTTAGACCCGTTTTTAGCGGGATTAAAAGGAAAATAGGAGGAATTTTTAAATGACAGTTACAGTTCAGAATTATGCAGAGAAATGGCAAAAAGAGTTAGATCAAACCTTGCAACAAGAATCACTAACAGTGGAGTTAGAAACGCCTGAAGTGAATTGGTTAGATGCGAAGACGTTCCGTGTCCCTCATATTAAAACATCGGGGTATCAAAATCATAATCGTGAGAAAAAAGGGTTTAACTCCGGGAAGATCACAGTTGAAGACGTTCCTTATACATTGGATTTTGACCGAGATATTGAATTTTATGTAGATAAAGCGGATGTGGATGAAACGAATCAGGCTGCATCAGCTGGAAATATCACTCGTGTCTTTTCTGAGGAAAACGCAACACCAGAAATGGATGCATATCGATTTTCAAAATTGGCAGCATACGCTGAGAAAGATGGACTTTCTCAGGACGAAAAAATCACTAAAGAAAATGTTGTTGAAGTATTAAAAGCTGCTGTTCTGAAAACACGTCGTTACGGTACCCAGAACTTGATTCTTTACGTATCTTCCCAAGTAATGGATTGCCTAGAGCAAGCACCTAACTTTACACGAACTATTAACGTTGATTCTGCTGGAACACAAATCGAAACTCGTGTAACGAGCCTTGATGGTGTACGCATTAAAGAGGTATGGGCAGAAGAACGCTTCTATGATTCCTTTGACTTTACAGAGGGATTTGTTCCTAAAGAAGATTCTAAACAACTGAATTATCTGTTGGTAGCGAAACCGGCGGTAATTGCGAAAGCAAAATTTGCGAGTGTTTATTTATTCGCACCTGGTCAAGTAGGACAAGGGGACGGTTGGTTGTACCAAAACCGCATTTACCATGACTTATTTAAAATGAAACATCAAGAAAATGCTGTTATTGCCTCTACTTTAGCAAAGTAGATCCCCCGGAAGAACCGGGGAAATCTGGCGTAAAAGGCAATTCAATCGACATTGATGATATGAAGGTTGATGAACTTAAAGCTGAGTTGGATCGTCTTGGCATTGAGTATCCATCTACTGCCAAGAAACCAGAATTAATTGAGCTGTTAAAAGAGAGTGAATAACCACTCTCTTTTTTTATGGAGGTGAAAAACCATGGAACGAATAAGACGTAAGCCGTTGAACGAAAGCTTTGACGATCAGGAGAGCATCGAGCCATGTGGCTACCTGTCTCTTAAAGAGTACAAGCGACTCGTGGATCGTGACACGGAACTGACCGAAAAGGAGTTCAAGAAGCTTCTGAGAAAAGCCAGTGCATTGTTGGACATCCAAACGAGACGTTTTTATCAGCGGAATGATCTCGAGTCAGATATTCCGATGCGGCGCAATGCCTTTAAGTTGGCTATTGCCTATCAAATCGAGTACATGCATGAAGTAGATGCCACTACCACGTTTGGCATGCAAGAGCCTGACAGTTGGTCCATCGGACGGATGAGTGTTTCTAAAAGCAAAGGTGGTTCGTCATCGACAAACGAAGTATCCCTGCTTTCTGGGGACGCTATGCTGCAGTTATCTGGCACAGGGTTGTTATATCGTGGGGTGAGTCGATGAGAATGCCACCAAAACGATTCTTTCCCCATGCAATGATCTATCGCAAGAAAAACGGAATGGGTCCACGAAGTGAGCCGATTCTTGAAGAGGATCTTGTGATTGATCATGTCCGCTTTGACGACACAGTCAAATTTGAGCCAAGGGATATTGATGGGAAAGTACAAACGCCAAATGCATTGATTTCTATGGTGAAAAAATACACTGGACCATTACCGGAGTTTTCAGTTGCAGATCAAATTGAAATCTTTGGCGAACAATACACAATCACAAAAATCGTTCCGTTGCTTGCTGACTCGCCTGAACCATTCGCTTATGAATTGGAGGTAGTTTAGTGGGAGCATCTGTAAGAATTGATTTAAGTCGAGCAAAAAGAAAATTAAGTCATTCATCTATACAAAATGGCCGGCATGAAATGGCAAATAAAGCTCATTTAGATATGAATGAAAGATTTGTTCCTATGAGGAGCCAACACTTGAGAGATATGTCTTTTGTTGAAAGTAATGGAGAAAAGATTACTTGGAATGCTCGATATGCTTTGGCTCATTACCACGGAGGGTTTACAAATAAGTTTGGAACACAGGTAATATTTTCTGATTATACTACACCGGGAACTGGTCCATATTGGGATAAAGAAGCAAAATCTATATTTATGTCTAGTTGGTTAGAAGCGTTCAAGAGGGGAGCGAATTGGTAATGGATTTTATTGATCAGTTGTTAGAAGTATCGAATCAAATACCAGTACCAATTCGTATTCACTCTTTAGATAAAGACGAGTCGATGCGTCTAACCGCATTACCTGGAGGTAAAACAGTCGAAACTTTTATGGATGGATCAAAACAAAAAGAACTAAATTATGAATTTGTCTATAAAACGAAATGTGAAAATGCAGATCGGATAATGATTGAACTAGGTGAGTTACTAGAAGAACAAGAAGATATTCCATCTAGTAACAATAGTTATCAATTTGTTGGAATAACTATTGTAGATGAACCTTTTTTTACAGGTTATGACGACAAAAAATTTCTGTATTATCGATTAGCAATCAAAGCAACATTATATTTTGATAAATAGGAGGAATATTATGAAACGAAAAAAAATTGCGCTAATTGGATTTGAAATTCAAAAATTGAAAGATGGAAAAATTACTGAAGATGGTTGGGTTCGTTTAAAAAAAATCAAGAGTGTCTCTGATGCCTCACAAGAAGAAGTTGACGATGGAGACGGTTTCTTTGATGGGTCGGGAGAACCAGAACAAACGATCACCTCTCATCGACTAGGCTATAGTTTTACGGGTGAATACTTTGAGGGTGATGAAGCATCCGAATTAATTGATGAAATGATTGGTTTATTTGGAGATGATCGGAAAATTGGTTTTCGAGTAACAGATGATCGAGATAATCCCAAAAAGAAAAGGGAAGGAATTGCAACTTTATCAAGTCCTCAAACGAAAACTGGAGGGGCTACTGAATTTGGTAATATTGAATTTACTGTTCTATATGATACTACACCTAAATGGGAACCTTATTCAAAGCAGACAGCCCAGAGCCAGAAGAACTGAAAGCTACTGGGCTAACTATTCCAGAATTAAAACAAACACTTGATAGTAAAAATATAGAATACCCGTCAAATGCTAAAAAAGACGAACTAACTAAAATATTGGGGGAGGCTTTATAGCCTTCTCTTTTTTATATGGAGGTAATTATGAAACAAACACTTGATATCGATATTGAACTCTCTGGCTTTCCAGTAGGATTTACAAATCCAATTACTGGTGAGCGTGTTGAAATCTGGTTTGATAGCTCATTGGAAAATTTAAAACGAATTATTGTAGAAGAAAACTATGAGGAATTCGAAATATACGAACAAAAACTTAAAGAAGATTCTATCCACGAAACTAATGTTGAAACAGTCATAGAACATGCTAAAGGGACTCTTGAATATCAATATGATTTTTTCTTTGGTAAAGGAACATTTAAAAAATTATATGAGTGTGTACCAGATTTTGATGCACTTGAACGTGCTTATGAACCAACTATCAAAGCTATTGTTAAAAAAGTCGAACAACAAGAAAAGAAAAGACAAAAGGATAGAGAGCTTGCCGCAAAAAAGTTAACCAAAGAGTTTCAGAAAAAGAAAAAGCAAAAAGTAGCAAATAAAAAGTAGGTGGTGACATGAGGTTAAATGACCCAGAAGTCACTTCCTTTTTTTATAAAGAACGTGAGTATTTGATTAACTTGTCATTTGATATTGTATTAGATGCTTTTGATGTGTTAAACGAGGCAATATTCACTGATTATGAGAAAGCTTGTCTATGTCTAGATTTATTAATTGGAGAAGGTTGCTATCAATCTGAGGATGCACTTAGTCTATGGGTATTTATTTACGACCAATTTATCCATAAGGAAGTTCCACCGTTCATTAAATATAGTTTTTACGGAGATCCACTTTCTGTGGAAGAGCACGAACAATTAATAGATATATCAGCGGATGCAGAGACTATTTACGCTTCTTTTATTCAAGCATATAACATCGATTTAATTGATAAACAGGGAATACTGACTTGGTCCAAATTTAGAGCTCTTTTACATAATCTGCCTTCAGACACTCCACTTAAACGAATTATGCAGATTCGAGCTTGGAAACCAGGAAATAATGATTCAGAAGAATATAAGCGAGATATGACAGATTTACAAAGATACTATGCCTTAAATACTGATAGAGAGGAGGAAGATAATGACTAAAGATGGCAAAATAAGTATTCTGATTGATGTCGACGCCAAGCAGGTTCCTAATGTAATAAGTTCAATTGAAAAAAACTTTGGACAGTTAGGAAAAAATGCTGATGATATTACAAAAAAAATTGGTAATAATATGGGTGCCAATACTGAGACAGGAGCGAAAGTTGCTAATCAAGCAGTAGATTCAGTTGAACAGTCGATGACTGATTTGGGAAGATCGACTGATACGGCTACTGTCAAAGCTGGGAAATCATTAAGCGAAAACTTCGAAGTGGGATCTAAGGCCGCTAATACCGCAACAGATAGCGTGGCTAAAGGAGTGGCAGATCTAACTGCCACGACGAGCACTGAACTAGCTAAGTCGGGACGTATCATGGGGGAATCCTTTGATTCTGGCGCCAAAAATGCCAATCAGGCCAATGACAGTGTCGTTAAATCAGTCGCAAGCTTGGTTTCTTCCGTGGAATCTTCTGCACCTAAAATCGGAAAAGAGCTTGGCGGATCCTTCCAGTCTGGTGCTAAAGAGGCAACGAGCTCTTTAGATGGTATTGGAAAATCAAGTAGTAATATGCTAGCAAGTATTGAAGCGACGTCACCAAAGGCAGGCAGAAGTATCGGGGATTCGTTTGAGTCAGGCTCAAAACAAGCAGCTAGCGCACTTGGGTCAATAGAAAAGTCCTCTGCACAAATGGTTCCTCCTGTTGAATTGTCAGCAACTAAAGCAGGCAAGAGCATTTCAGAAAGTATTGAAGCCGGCGCAAAACGTGGATCAAGTGCATTAGGATCTGCCGTTGATGTAATGAAGGGACATTTATTAGCCCTTCAAGAACACGCAGATACAACAGGAAATAAGTTAGGCGATTCCTTTGAAAAGCCTAATCCTAGTGCGAATCTCTTAACTGGCAGCGTCGGCAAATTGAGTGCTGCAATGTTGATCACCAAAGGTGCGACTGCTGCATTGTCTATGGCTAAAGGGTCATTGGATGGTGCATTTGGTCGTATTGATACTTTGAATAACTTTGAAAATACGATGACTCGATTAACTGGCAGTTCAGAAGAAGCAGCTGCAGGGATGGAAGGCGTTCGAGATGTCGTTGTTGGTACAAACTACATGCTGGATAGTGCGGCTCAGACCGTTCAACGTTTAGTGATGCAAAACGGCTCACTGGAACAATCGACAAAAAGTTATCAAATCTGGGGTGACGCTGTGGCTATGTATGGTGACGGTGCAGCGGAGACAATGGATAACGTAATGGATGCCATGATCCAAATGAGAGCCACCAGTACCGTAAACATGGCTCAAATGGATCGAATGGTTCGCCGTGGAGTAGATCCTTGGAAAATCTATGAAGATGCGACTGGTATGAGTATGCAGAGCATTCGTGATGCGTTGCGTGATGGCGAAATTAGTGCCAATCAGTTTTTTGATACGGTTGAACAGGCGATGCGTGATGGTGGGAATGAATTCACATCGGTTTCTGGGATGGCTCAACAAGCTGGTGATACTTGGGCAGGGTCGTTTGCCAATATGGCTACTGCAACAAGCCGAGGAACAGCAAATATTATCGCATCTATGGACGAGGCATTCTCAGAAACACGTTTTGGCTCGATGAAAGAAAACATCCAAGGATTTGGTAAAACATTTGAAGGTGCGCTAAATGGGATTGCTGGTGTAATCCCTCCTGTTGTTTCGGCTGTTGATACGATGACCGGTGGGGTTATTGCTGTGAAGGACGCAGCTGTGACAGCTTCACCCGTGATTATCGGATTAGGAACTGCATTTGGTGGACTACTTATTGTACAGAAAGCAGCAGTTGCTACAGCATCTTATGTTCAGATGTTGAAATACCTGACCGGTGCAACTTCTGGTGCGACGATGGCTAAAAAAGTTGATGCAGTTGCTACAAAACTAGGAATCAGTCTCAACTTACAGAACGCCACCACCACTAAAGCGGTTGTTGCAGCAAACATTTCCAATGCAGCTTCACTAAAAGGTGCAGCAGCCGCCCAAAAAACCTATGCGATTGCTGCTGGTGCTTCTGCAGCAGCGAAGAAGGCACTGGCAGCAGCTAGCATTCTATTGAATCCAGTAGTCGCGGGTACAGCAGCTGTTTTAGGAGCAGCTGGTATAGCTGCAGCCATAATGGGAAAAAATTTTTTAGATACACGTAAAAAGACCAAAGAATTAGCTAGTGAATTAGATGGATTAAAAGACGATCTAGATAATGTCGGAAAGTCAACCCAGTCCAGTGCAAAAGAATTTGAGTCACAAGCAAAAGTGATCGAGTCGAATGCAGAAAGAAACAAGGATCTAGCAGCCGAATTACAAAGGCTTTCTGCAATTGAAGATAAATCGACTGCGGATAAAAAATTGATGGCTGATGCAGTTGATGAACTGAATAATTCAGTGACTGGTCTAAATCTCTCTTACGATGAAGAAACAGGCCTGCTTAATGCAACCACAGAAGAAATAAACAAACGGATTGAAGCTTCTAAAGGAATGGAAGAAGTCAATCGGCTAACCGAACGACAAAAGACGTTGAATCAAGAAGCTGCAGACATTGAATCCTCATTAACTGAAGTAGCCAAAGAACGTATGAGATTGGAGCAAGAAGCCTCAGAATCTGGCGTGGATGGAAAGAAAAAAGTCAAAGAATCACTGGAAGGACTGTCCCAGAAGGAAGATGAACTTCAAGGTTTACTTGTTGAAAATCAATCCGAACGAAATCAATTGTACGCGGAGGAGCAAGAGAAAAGACGAGCAGTCGCAGAGACCGTCTCAGAAGCTAATTCTCAGATGATTACTTCATGGAATGTTCTATCTGATGCACAACAAGCTGCCTTGGAATCAATGAATAGCATGTACAAAAAGCTGGTAGAAGAATCAGGGAATGCTTTTAAGCAGATTGAACAACAAGAAGCAATCAGCTTAGATCAAATGAAGGAAAATCTACAAAAAAATGCTGAAGCTATGAGAACGTGGTCGACCAATGTTGCCATTTTGGCGAAGGCCGGTGTAGATGATGGCATTATTATGCAACTTGAAAAATTAGGTCCAGCAGGTGCATTACAAACGCAACAGATGGTAGATGAGATGGGATTAAATCTTGGTTCATTAGCGGAGTTAGGTGGAGAACATACAAAAACCCTGCTGGAACAAATGGGTCTTCATATGGAGGACCTACCAAAAATGTCAGCTGAACAATCGGCGTGGTTTGTTGAAAATTTAGATCTTGAATTAGGTAAATTACCAGAAACAGCACAACAGCACATTAGTGATTTAAATGGGACTGCGGATGCAACGATGAAGCAAGCGATGGCGAGTATGGGGAATATCGTTGGTGAAGAAACGGAAACTGTTGCTGAAAAATTTGGATTAATTCCAGAAAAAAGTGAGGCATCTTTACGGAGAGGAACAGAGGGGCGAGACTTTGCACAGTGGGGACGTCAACCTGTCGAAGAAATTGGGGATGGGATGGTAGAGGCAACCGCCAAAGTAGAGGAAGCAGCAAAGGAAGTTGCTCAAACGCCAGAGAGAGTTATGGGCCCTCAACTAGAACAAACAGACTACGCCTCAATGGGTACAGCACCACCAACAAAATTGGGGCAAGGAATTTTAGATAATATTACTTCAGTAGAAGAAGCTTCTAAAGAAGTAGCACAAACTCCAGAAACAATGTTTCAGGAAACCATACAAGCAAATCGTTATATTCCGACTGGTAAAGAAACAGGTAAAGGATTAAGTGAAGGAATTAATCAATCTAATGCTGATGTTGAGTTAGCAGCCAAAGCTATAGGAATGATACCAGAAAATACTATTCAAGCTGAGATGATTACAGAAAAAACTAAGGAAAGTGGAACAGAGGTAGGTCGAGGGATAGCACAAGGGATTGATAGCAGTCAAGAGGCTGTGCAACAAAGTGCTAAAGCTGTCGCAGACACTCCAAATAATGAACTATCTAGCCATATGAACCAAGGTATCTATGCTGAGTACGGACAAGCAGTGGGAGAAGGTCTTGCAACGGGAATCGCAGCCACTAATCCAGTGGTTGTTGCGGAAGTAAATAAGTTGGTTGACCAAATGGTAAAACAAACTGACATTGGTATCAAAAATATGACAGTAAGTTTTAATCAAGTTGTTCCTAATGTAGCTAACGCGTTGAGTGCGCTTCCTATGGTAGCTTCCAATAGTATGAATTCTATGAATATGAGTTTCCAAAGTGGATCGCAAGTACAATTAGCTACTGTGAAAGCTTTGAATAGCAACTTGATACGGACCTTCACTAATACGCCAAGTGAATTTCAATCGATCGGTCGAGATATTATGAGTCGATTGAATTCTGGAATGATGGCAGAGTCGAGCAGGGTTGTCGCAACTTCCAGAAATATATCAAATAGGATTGTACAATCCTTCAATCAGTTGCCAAATCAGATGCAAATGGCAGGTCGCAACGCAATTAGTTCATTAAATAGTGGAATGAATTCATCTGCAAGTCAGCCTGTTTCAACTGCATCAAGAACTAGCTCGGCGGTTGTATCTGCTTTTTCAGGATTACCTAACCAGCTAAATGGAGTGGGTCGAGATGCTATGGCTGGATTGAATGCTGGATTAAATGCCGGTACAGCATCTGTATTGGCAACCGCAAATAGAATTGCCAATCAGGTTGCTAATACAATGAAACAAGCATTAGATATTAACAGTCCATCTAGAGTGATGGCATCAGAAGTTGGTCGATGGATACCAGAAGGTGTAGCTGTGGGAATTGATAAGTATGCAGATGTAGCATATCAATCGATAGATAATTTATCAAAAGGAATACTGAGGATCACTACCCCAGAAATAGCTTTAGGCGCTTCAAGTATGGGTATGGAAGCTAGAGGTACACAAATTATTAATCAATCATACAGTACGCAATCCCCATACACCTCCAAAATTGCACAAGCTTTAACAGATTTGGCAAATAAAGAACAGATAGTAATGATTGAAGACACTAATGGACTGACAAAAATAATCGGTAAGACGATGGCGAGAGGAGGATTTTAGTGCAACATCTATCAATTGAAAACAGTCATGGTGATACCTGGCTCATAGATAATACGCACTCTTTAAGGGCTTCTAATGTAAATGGTTTAGGAATAGGTTTTGAAACTGATTATTTGAGCGAAAATGGGCATTCTAGAATTGAAAAGCACGTATTGAAACAACATCAGTTTGAAGCTTATTTTCATTTTGGACGTCGTAAAAATGAAAATGCCTATCAAGTATATTATTCTTTTGTAGAATTTTTATCCTTTAGTCCACTTTATTTAATTTATACTACTGACGCAGGCCAAAAAAGAGCACTGATTACAGTTTCTATGTTATCGAAATCTTCTATACAACAAGGCGGATTTTTAAAAGAATCAATTATAATTGACCGATTATCGCCTTGGTATACAGTGAAGTATGCAAAAATTCATCAAAAAAATATAAATGTTAATGCCCATGGAAAAGTCTATAATTATGTCCGGCCGTATGTCTATACTCAAAATGCACATGAGAAAAAAGGGAACTATCGAATTAATAATCGTTCCCTCTATTTATCTGCTGAAAAAAATCATCTGACTCCGCTAAGAATAAAAATAACTGGTTATTGTGTAAACCCTCGTTGGGAAATATTCCAAGGTTCAAAATTAATTAGCTCAGATGGTTATTTTCTAACTTTACAAGAAGAACAGCAGTTGGTTGTTTCTAGTTTATTTCAAGAAAGGACTGCTATATTAATAGATCAGAATGGATTACAGTCTTCGGTCTATCAACAACAAGATATAACTAAAAACGGGTTTGTTCATGCGCCTGTCGGAGAATCAATAATAGTATTTCATATCGGTACTGCAGAAGTAGAAATAACGATTTATGAGGAGGCTGATCTGTTTTAATGATTATATCTGTTCATTTATTTCGTTGGGATCTAACTCCCTATCCTAGAGAATATATATGTGGAGAGTTCGACTTTGGTATTGATGAAGTTAATCGTGAACTGACCAGTGAGTTCACCTTAACAGAAGATATAAAAATTGAAAAAGGTGATTGGCTAAGAGCAAAGTATATACCTAGTGGAAAATACGCTTATTTTGGGATAGTCGACTCTCAAGATAATAAAACAATCCGTTGTCGTGGGTTGATGGGCCTTGGAGATAGTTATTTCCCTACTTATAGAACAAGTGGGAATAGCTTTGAATCTCATGCTAAATCAATCATCACTAACTACCTTTTAAATGACCGTACAAAGAATTTAAATGGAACATTAAGTATTGATGTTGAAAGTGATACAGCTCATAGTTATCAAGCAATTGAATTAAATTCTCGAAGGATTAATAGCTATTTGATTAATGGATTTAGGAAATACAACGTAAAGTGGTATGTTAAAGCAATCTCAGGAGGCAGAATACAGACTGGTATAAAAAGAATAGAAAAAAGTATTCAAATAATGGATAATTCTTCAGAATTTAGTGACTGGGATTATTGGGTAAAAAAGCCAGGAGTTGGTAATGAGAATGCATTGTTAATTGTTGATAAAGCAACTAACAGTATGGACCATCCAATTATCTTAGCTACCTACTATTTAGAAAATGATAATAATGTCACTAACAATCCAAACAGCAATAAAATTATTAGACCTACTGTTAATACGGTATATATATATGATCAGGATTTAGAAGATAAACCCACATATTTAGAAGTTGCAAATAGTGAACTAAAAGGAAATGCTTATTCACATGAAATCAATTGTAAAGTTATGTTTCAAGCAAAAAATATTGATGTTGAAGAAATTGAAACTGGATTATTAGCGAATGTAAGAATAAAAAATACAATTTATCAATCAGTTCTAACTGCTTGGCGAGTAAATAGTACTGAGAACAAGATGCAATTAACATTTGGTAATATTCGAAGTCGATTAAGTGAATATTTTGATGAATAAAAGAAAGGTAGTGGAGTAATGGAGCCTATTGAACTTAAATTAGGCGGTAACGGACGAAAGCTCTCAAAGTCCATTATTGGTCGAGTTGGGGATAATCGATTTATAAATTATCCCTTTAAATTATTAGATCCAGACGGATCAACAATAAATCTCAATGGATGTACAATAGTTTTTTATGGAACAAATGCAAATGGCACATTCACAACTGGCGTGCCCACAATTTTAGATCCTACTGAAGGTGAAATCAGCTATAAATTTAGTCGTGAAAATTTTAGTGTCCAAGGTGAGTTCAAGGAAGCGTTCTTTCGTGTGACGAGAGAAAACGGAGAATGTTATGCAACACAGAGCTTTCGAATAAAAGTTGAAAATGATGCCGATATCAGTCAAGGTCAAGCAACGCTTTATGTGTCTTTGCTAGATGAAAAACTAAAGGATTTTGATAATCGTTTCCGATTATTTATTGAAGAAAAGGAACAAGAGTATAAGGGTATTGAGAACGTAGTTAAAGAGTTAAACGAACAAGTTCTAAATTTAAATGAAAAAGTCAACGAGACAAGCAAACAAATCAACGAGCTAGGTAATCTAAAACGGATGTACTCAAACAGTATTGATTTCGGTAATTACGACTACTCAGGGAATGCCAATTTGCTACCAAAGATTACAGCTGCTCATTTTACATCGGGAAATGGAGCTACGGTTGAAGATGGACCAGATGGCGAGATCATTTTTACGTTGGATGGATCTGCACAACTAACTAAATTTAATACAAGCATGCGTTTACCCGCTATTCAAAATGGCAAGAGATACACCATCAGTGCCGAGATTATGTTACATGAAGGTTTAGAGGGAGATGCCTCTAATATTCGATTAACCAATACGTACGTACCAGGTGGAAATATTATGTTATCTACAGTTAGACCTCTCCCGACAGCTACTAATATCTGGCACACGATTAGTGGTACGCAAATAGCCACTTATGCGACTACACTGCCTCAACAGTGGTATGTAGTCTTACAAGATGTTACAGCATCAAGTCGAATTAAGGGTAAAATCTCTCTTCGAAACATAGAGATAGAAGAAGGATCGGTTGCTACGCCTTATCAACCCAATCTACTTGTTGAACCGTATCACATTTCCAAGGTTCCATTGAACGAAAATCTAGCAAATAAAGAACAAGCTTTCCCGATAAGTAGTCGACAATATTTAGTATATTCTGCTGAAATGATTGAACCATTTATTGCTAATCAGACGTATACATTAACTTTGAAAGGAACCAAGCTAGGTACACAATCATTTAGGGTATACACGACTGGTCCGAATAGTACCTCTAATATTGGGGACATGGAAATAGTAGAAGGTTTAGCAGATACTTGGCGACTGACATTCACTCCTTCAGAAGTAAATTTGAATGGGAGTGTTTCTCCTAGCACATTACAAATTTACCAATTCCCTCAAGCAACAATGGGGCAAGTAACGATTGAATCATTAAAAATAGAAAAAGGTGATATAGCCACTCCGAATATTTTGGAATATAAATATTTTGGCGAAGGTTTGAAAGATAGTAGTAACCCAAATGATTATAGCTGGGATATCACCGAAGAGTACTTGGATTCTAAAATCTTACAAACAGTTAGTCTAAATGAGCCACAGCAGGTCCCAGGATTTAAAAACTTTTTAAGCGGTTTACAGTCTAATGGTGTAAATATAGGTGTTGAGTACGCGAAAGCAGTAGCGACTGATAAATATAAAAATCATGGTGCGGTGTATTTAGGTGGCTGTGTGTGGCTTGCGTGGGAGACATTAGAATTTTCGAATTCAATTGGTTGGGCAAGAGGAAGTACAATTCGCGTTGGAAATGATGGTCATCCGGGCTTCACTTATCCTGATGTTCCGAATATTTTTGGCGGATACATTTGGATTGGTGGCTCCTGTTTACCAGACTACACAGACGGCGGATTTGGTTCTTATCATATTACTGTATCAAACAATTTTGATGATGCTCGTAAACCGATTGTCCGTTTTATTGATTCGCCAACAACATTAGTGAAGAGACTAGCAGTTCGAGGTCATGCATTAGTTTTTGCACCTGCACCCACAAACAATAGTAAGGTTGAGGAGGTATGAAATGAAAAAAATTTGGCAGTATGGACGTACTGGTGGAAAAGAGCTAGAAGTCTCAGATGATTTCCCAATTCAGGTCCCTTTTACTGATGTTCCACCGATAGAGGAAATTGAAATAGCCAACCAGTTTTTTGTTCCAACAGAAAATCGCTGGCAAGAGTTAGAGAATAGTGTGCTTAGTGAGCAGGTTGATAATCTTCAAGTACTTTATAAACATTTAGAAAAAAATGTAAAAAGACAAGAAGAGCAACTAACAGAAACTCAGTTAGCTTTAACAGAAGTATATGAATTGATTCTAGGAGGAGGATAACTTGATAAAAATATATATTGAATTAATCAACAAGGGGTTAAAAAAAATTGAAGATGTACCTAAAAAAATCCAGAAAGAAGTCAAAGCGATCTTATCTCAACAGGCTGAGATGTAGGATTGTCTTTTTTATTTTAAAAAAGGAGTATAAGACAATGGTCATTGTATATGCAACGTTAATCATAAAAGAAAAGAAAAAAATTGAAGATGTTCCAAAGATCATACGTGAACAAGTAAAAGAAGTTTTGGTTGAGATGGGATTACCTGAACTGACATTTAAAGAGGTGGACTGATGGCTGGAAATGTAGATGGATATCAATTTGACAATATAAAAATCAGTGCTGAAAATGATGCGAAAATGTACCATGCTTTAGCAAGAAAAAGAAGTTATGTGATTTCTGGTTATGAACAAGGATTAGAATTATCTTCCAGTGGTTTGGATGTAAGAGTTGCCAGTGGTAGTGCGATTATACAAGGTAGAATGGTATATGTGAAAGAAGCACAAAGTATTACTCTTCCAGCAAATTCAAGTGGGTATGTTTGTTTAACGATTGATTTAAATGAATCGGTAATTCCAACTGATGATTTTCCAGCAGATAGTGAGAATTACTCTTGGACAAATAATCAGGTTCGTTTAGAGGCAGTTAACCATTTAATTAATGGAAATACTTTAGCAGGGGATAGGGTAGTTACATTCCCGTTGTGTAGTTATACAACTTCAGGAACTACTGCCATTATTACAAAGAACACAACAAATTATAATGATTCGCTCATTGAAAGTCTTCCCCTTTGGACAGGAATATTGACTATGAATACGAGTCACATCATAAGACTTTCTAAAAAATTCGAGGATCTTAATTCAGGACTATTACTGATCTGGGCACCTTACGCTAACGGTTCAGCATGGAATTATGATTTTACGACACAATTTTTACCTAAACGAGCAGGTTTACATGTGAGTCAAGTATTAAATTCTAGTAGTAACTGGATCAATAAGAGAATTCAAGTGGATTATTCTTCTAATTCAATTTGGGGACATGGTGGGAATGTGAGTTCTGAAGGATTAAAGGCTGTTTTACGGGAAATTCGAGAAGTTTGATATAAAGGAGGTTACTTATGGAGGGAATTACAATCGGGGAGTGGATCGCGATTCTTACACTCGGTGGATCATTAATGGTGGGTGTGGCGAAATTTTATGCGATGTTCACGAAACTTGATCACACGTTAGGAAAGTTAGAAAAGACGATCATCCGCGTAGAAAAAAGTCAGATTGACTATGGCAATCGGCTTTCAATTATTGAAGAACAAATCAGATCTATTTTTAAGCAAATTGGAAAGGGGAGAAAATAACATGACAGAAATCTTAGCTGCTTCAAGTATTATTACACCACTAGTCGTTGGTGTCACAGGGTTAATTAAAACACAAATGAAGGAGTACAAACTCTTACCCGTGATCAATGTGATTGCGGGTATTTTGTTAGGGGTGCTTTATGCAATGACCCTAGCACCACAAGATTTAGCAATCTACGCATGGGCTGGGGCTGTATCAGGATTAGCCGCTGGCGGATTATTTGATTTAGGAAACAGCATGGTTAAACCAGACGTTGATCCACCGGATTATGGTGATGG